>JAYUBV010000312.1:0-17782 GCA_043740655.1 Pseudomonadota bacterium
ACGGAGACGATCTTCCTCGTGGAGGACCAAAAGGAAATCAGAATACTGTCGAAAGACATTCTCGAATCATGCGGGTACACCGTACTGGCGGCGGGAAGCGGGGACCAGGCCATGCAAATGATTCGAGAGCATGTGGGCACCGTCTCGCTGCTTGTTACGGATGTCGTCATGCCGGGGATGAGCGGCCGCGACCTCGCGGAAAAGATGTCGACCGTGCGAAAGGGAGTCCGCGTATTATACGTATCCGGGTATACCGACGACGCGGTGATTCGTAATGGTGTACTCGAAAATAAAGTTCCCTTTTTGAAAAAACCGTACACGCCGATGAGTCTCGGTAAAAAGGTGAGAGAAATACTGGATCGGAAATAGCCCTCAGGTACTGCCCCCGCAAGGTTCAAGTGGGGTCTGGGAAAGGCCTAGGGTTAACACAAAGCCTTACCTCGTTGCTCCAACTTGGCTACCTTTGCATTTTGACGCCCCTGCCGCTTCGATTACATTACCGCCATGGAAATCAAATTAGCCTCCCGCTTCGACGGGGTTCAAGAGAGTGCGACGGTTCGGATTGCCGCGGCGGCTCAGGCCGAGATGGCCGCGGGAAAAGAGATTCTGGATTTCAGCGTGGGCGAGCCCCACTTTCCGATTCCGCAGCCCGTGCAGGATGCGGCCGTCAAAGCGATCCGCGACGGTTTCAATAAGTACACCCTGGTTTCGGGAACTCCGGAGCTAAGGGGGCGGCTGGCGCAAAAGCTTAAAGAGGACAACGGGCTCGACTACTCCCCCGCCCAGATCGTGGTGAGCGTGGGGGCCAAGCAAGCAGTTTTCAATTTCATCCTCTCCGTCATAAGCCCCGGCGACGAGGTGATTATTCCCGCCCCTTACTGGACGAGCTATCCCGATATCGTAAAGCTCGCCGGCGGTACCCCGGTCATCATCCCCACTACCGAAGCGGAAGGTTTTCGCCTCACGCCGGAAAAGCTCAAGCGGGCCATCGGCCCCCGTACCAAGGCGCTCATTTTGAACAGCCCGTGCAATCCGACCGGCGTGGTGACGAGCCGCGAAGATTTAAAGCGGCTAGCCAAAGTTTTGGAAGGGACCAACGTATTGGTCTGTTCCGATGAAATCTACGAGAAGCTCGTTTACGACGCCGAGTTCACCTCGTTCGCCGCGAGCTCGCAGGACGCGTTCGAGCGCACGATCACGGTGAACGGATTTTCTAAAGCATTCAGCATGACCGGCTGGCGATTGGGCTACGCCGCGGGACCCAAGGTGGTCATGGACGCCATGCGGGTATTGCAGGGGCAGAGCACGACGGGGGCGAACTCCACGGTTCAAAAAGCCGCGGTGGCGGCCCTGGGATTGCCGCCGGAAAATTTTAAGCCGGCGGTGGCGCTCTTGCGCGGCTGCCGTGACCGGATTACCGAGACGTTCGCCAGGAGCCGCGCGGTGAGCTTCGTCATGCCGCAGGGGGCTTTCTACCTATTCCTCAACATCAAATCGGCGCTGGGAAAGAAAACTCCCCAGGGTGTCGTGCTGCAAAACAGCGACGACTTCGCGCTCTATCTCCTAAAACAGGCCGGGGTGGCCGCGGTTCCGGGCAGTGGTTTTGGCGACGATCATTATATTCGTCTGAGTTACGCCAAAGAGGAGAAGGTCTTAGTCGACGGGGCGAAACGGATCCTCGCGGCGATGGAGGCGTTAACCTAAGTGCGCTAGCAATTTTTGCAGCCCCACGAGGTAGGAACCGGGACCGAGCCCGGAGACTTGGGCGAAGCACACCGCCTTAATCACCGATTTGCGTCGGAACGGCTCGCGCTCTTTGATGTCGGAAAGATGAACCTCCACCGTCGGTAGCTCCACCGCGGCGATCGCGTCGCGGATGGCGTAGGAGTAATGGGTGTAGGCCGCGGGGTTAATGACGATACCATTGCCCCACTTCCGCTGGCGGTGAAGAAAATCGATGATTTCCCCTTCACCGTTGCCTTGAAAAAATCTAACTTCGGCCCCCAATTTTATTGCCTCCGTGCGAATCATCCGGTTGATCTCGGGCAACGTCGCCTTTCCGTAAACGTTCACCTCGCGCGTGCCCAAGAGATTCAAGTTGGGGCCGTGGATGACGAGTATTTTTCGTTTCATCGCGGCACTCGCTTAAAGGCGGCGAGGAGATCGGTCCGGGTCACCTGGCGGTCCGCAGTGGCGTGGCCAATCCGATCCAGCAAAATGTAATCGACCTTTCCGTCTTTCACCTTCTTGTCCCGCTTAGTGTTCGCGATGAGCGTTTCCGTCGACAGATTTTTCGGTAAGGCGGGTACGGGGAGGGCGGCGAGAAAACTTTGGATCTCTTCGCCGACGCCGGAGCCCAAGTGGCCGCGAACCACGGACAGGGCCGTCGCCCACCGCATTCCCCACACGATTGCCTCGCCGTGCCGAAAGCGTTTGTAATCGGTCGCCGACTCTAAACTATGTCCCAGCGTGTGGCCGAAATTGAGAAGCTTCCTAAGGCCGCGGGTCTCCCGCTCGTCCTGCTTCACGATGAGGCACTTCCATTTGAGCGAGCTAGCGACGACACGTTGAATGGCGGCCGGTTCCAAACGGAGAACCCTTTCGTGATTCTCCGCGAGGAATTCGAATAGGCGCTTATCGAAAATCAGGCCGTACTTGATGATTTCGCCCAGGCCCGAAATCCGATCGCGTGCGGAAAGGGAGTCGAGAATCGTTGTGTCGCACAAGACCAGCGAGGGCTGATGGAAGACGCCGATCAGATTCTTGCCGAGCGGATGGTTCACGCCGGTTTTTCCGCCCACGGAGGAGTCGACCTGCGCCAGAAGGGTGGTTGGAATTCCCACCCAGCGGATCCCGCGCAAATAGGTTCCGGCCACGAATCCCGCGATATCGCCGATGACTCCGCCGCCGAAGGCGACGAGGACCGACTGCCGATCTATTCCCGCGGCAATCATCCGGCCGTAAATAGTGAACAGCTTGCGTAGGTCCTTCGAGGTCTCTTTGGCCGGAATCGCGATCGCCGCCGTCTCCCAGCCCAGCTGCCTCAACTTCTTTTCTAAGCGTGCGGCCGGGACCTTCATCCTAGCGTCGACGATGAGAAACGCCTTTTTGGCGTCTAAGGGGGCCAGCCATTTTTCCGGACTTTGCAAAAGGTCCGGTCCGACCACGGCGGAGTAGCCGCGGGTTTCCCGTGAACGAAGATCCAGTTTTATGCTTTCCACGCCGTAACCTCGTTTTGAATTCTCGCCACGACTTCTTGGGGAGTGATTCCCGACGTGTCGATCTCGATCTGGGCCAGCTCGTACTGAGCCATTCTTTGCGCGTACAGCGTCTGCACACGTTGGGTGAGCGCTTCGCCCTTTAGCCCAGCCAGCAGCGGACGTGCCGCCGGATTCAAACGTTTGAGCAGGGTTTCCATGTCCGCCTTCAGGTAGATGAGTAGGCCCGTTTTCAAAATACACTTGCGGCTCTCAGGCCGTCCCAATGCGCCGCCACCCAGCGAGACGACCGAATCTTTTTTCTCGCTGAGGAATCTTACCGCCTGTTCCTCCCGAAGGCGAAATCCCCGTTCTCCCTCCTTGGCGAAGAGTTCCGCGATGCTCAGCTTGGTATGCACCTCGACGTGGCGATCGGAGTCAAAGAAGGCAAGCCCCAGCGCATCGGCCAAAAGACCACCGATCACGGTCTTTCCCACGCCCATGAAGCCGGTGAGGTAGAGGTTATTCCAGGCGCGTGACATCGTGCCATTCCCTGAAACGGGGCAAGAGCTCCGCCATCGAGTCGCCGCCGAATTTTTCCAAGATGGACTGAGCTAAGGTAAAGGCCAAAAGGGATTCCCCGATCACCGCCGCCGACGGTACCGCACAGGCGTCGGATCGCTCGACGTGCGCCTTGGCCGCCTCGCCGGTGGCCAGCCGAACGGAGTTTAACGGCTCCATCAACGTGGCGAGCGGTTTCATCGCGGCGCGAACGACTAGGCACTGGCCCGTCGTCATTCCACCGTCGACTCCGCCGGAACGGTTGGTCCGGTACTTTACTGTCTTCGGTAGTCCGGCCGGAAAATATTCGTCGTGAGCGACCGTGCCCAGGATCGCACCGGATTGGAACCCGATCCCCACTTCGACCCCCTTGATGGCGTTCAAGCTCAGAAACTGTTTGGCGATATCGCCCTCGAACCGACGATCCCACTGGCTGTAGCTCCCCAGACCCACCGGCACCCCGGAGGCGAACACTTCGAAGACGCCCCCCACCGTGTCGCCGGCCTTCATGCAACTCTCGACCACTTCCACCATCTTCTTCTCCGCCTCAGCACTCAGGCACCGAAGGGGCGAGCCATCGACCTTTGCGTTTAGTTCGGCGACCGGCACGTTCAGCTCGGCGGTATCCGCGGCCGACCCGATTCGGGTCACGCGGCTGGCGATGGAGATGCCGAGCTCCTCTAAAAAACGTTTCGCAATACTACCCAGCGCCACGCGCATCGTGGTCTCCCGCGCACTCGAACGTTCGAGCACGTTCCGCATGTCGTCGTGCTGGTACTTGATCCCGCCGACGAGATCGGCGTGACCGGGCCGGGGAATTTCGAGCCGGCGTTTCACCTCACCGTTGAACGGCTCGGCCTGCATGATGCCTTCCCAATTTTTCCAATCCTTGTTGAAGAGCAGTAGCGCAATGGGGCTGCCCAAGGTCTTTCCGTGGCGAACGCCGGAGAGAATCTCCACCTCGTCGGTCTCGATCTTCTGTCGGTGGCCGCGCCCGTAGCCGAGCTTTCGGCGCTTGAGTTCGGCGTGGATGAACTCCACCGTAAGGGAAAGGCCCGAGGGTAAACCATCGATGATTCCGGAAAGGCCTTTGCCGTGCGATTCTCCGGCGGTGAGATAACGAAGTGCCATGGCTTTCTCCTAAACCGTTCTTAAGATTTTTTTGATCGAGGCCTTGAGGCGCTCGATCCGCTTTAATTCGCCAAACCAAATTTCCCACGTCGCTAACGCCTGCCAGATCAGCATGTCGAGTCCGTTCACCGTTTGGGCGCCCCGCTTTTTTGCGGACTTGAGAAAAGGGGTCACCGTCGGCCGGTAGCTCAGGTCGAAGGCGAGGGTTGCTTTGCCGATGCCGTCCGGGAGCGGAAGTTTCACGCCCAGGGCGGCGGGGATGGTGTTTACGAGAAGCAGCACCTCCACGTCCAGTCTCGCCGTCGGAGTGGGTAAGAACTTCGTTCGGGGAAAAAGCTGGTTGAAACGCCGGCAGAGAGCGCGGGCGCGGGCCGGGGTCCGATTCGTCACGTGGACCTGCTTTAGACCTTCTTTACCCAGGGCGAAGGCGACCGCGCGGGCGGCCCCTCCCGCTCCATAAAGAATCGCCGTTTTTCCGCGAAGCTTCTTACCTTGTTCCTTCAGCGTCTGCCGGATTCCGTAGACATCGGTATTGTACCCGTGCGTACCGTGCTCGGTGAAGTGAACTACGTTGGCGGCCCCAATCGCCTTAGCCTCGATGCTCAGCGTGTTCACTAGACGGGCCATCGCCTCCTTGTGGGGGGCAGTGACGTTGCAGCCGGTAAAGAGCTCCCAGCGTTTCGCCATCCCGAGAAAAAATCTTAACCGTTCGGGCCGCACGTCGAGCTTTTGGTAGGAGACGGGCCGACGCTCCGCTTGCGCGGCCAGCAAAAAAATCTCCGGCGACAGCGAGTGCTTGATCGGATGGCCGATGACGGCACCGAAGGCGGGCTCGGGTGAGGTGCGTTTACCCACGGGATAACCTCGCCAATGTTTCGAAAAATGCCGGGTAGGAGATGTTCACCGAGTCCGCGCGTTCGATCGTCGTGGGCTCACTCGCGCCCAGCGCGCCGATGGCGAAGGCCATGGCGATGCGGTGATCGTGAAACGAGTCGACGATCGCGCCGCGAAGCGGTTGGCGCCCCTCGATGCGAAATCCATCGTCGAAGGTGGTAATCTCAGCGCCCATCTTTCGCAGGTTGGTGGCGACCGCTTCGATGCGATCGGTCTCCTTCACCCGTAGCTCCTCGGCTCCCCGGACCTCGGTCACCCCTTCGGCGTAGCAGGCCAGCACCGCGAGCATCGGAAGCTCGTCGATTAAAGAGGCCACCTCATCTGGCCGTACGGTCACCCCTTTGAGCGCCGAACCCGTAATCTCCACGTCGCCCACCGGCTCCGGGAAATGGGTTCGCACCGTTTCGGTGATCCGGGCCCCCATGCGCCGGAGTACCTTTTGGAAACCGGTCCGCGTGGGATTCAGAAGCAGTTTTTTGATCTTCACCTTTCCGTTCGGAACGATGCAGGCGCCGGCAAGCCAGAAGGCCGCCGAAGAGGGGTCGCCGGGAACGGAGTAGTCGGCCGCCGTAAGCGCCTGCCCACCGACCAAAGTTATCTCCGTGGCGGTGACGCCAATTTTCACGCCAAAATGGGGAAGCAGCCGTTCGGTGTGATCGCGGCTCTGGATTTTTCCCGTGAGCCGGGTCGTTCCCTTCGCAAAGAGTGCGGCAAGTAAAATGGCGCTCTTCACCTGGGCACTGGCAATTTTTAATTCGTAGTCGATGGCTTTAAGTGTCGCGCTGCCGTGAACCGTGAGAGGAGGGTAGGTACCTTCGGTCATCGTGAAGTCCGCGCCCATCTGCGTTAGCGGATCGGCGACCCGTTTCATCGGCCGTCGGCTGAGTGAGCCGTCGCCGAACATCTCCATGGGGAAGGGGAGGCCGGACAGAACTCCCATGAGCATCCGGATCGTACTACCGGAGTTTCCGCAGTTGAGCGGCTGGGGTGACGGCGAAAGGCCGTGCGATCCAACGCCGACCACTTCAAAAGCGCCTTCGCCGGTGGGCCGGAAGCGCACTCCGAGATCGGTGAGGCAACGGCGGGTGGTGGTGACGTCCTCCCCGTTGGAAATTCCGGCGATGTGGCTAGTCCCTTCGGCCAGTCCGGCCAAAAGCTCGGCGCGATGGGATAGCGACTTGTCCCCCGGAATTACCGGTTCGCCGCGAAAGGTGGTGGCGGCATTAATGACGGTGCTCATGTTTCACCATTAAAGTAGGCGTGTCCCGCGGTCATCCGCACTTTGAACTCTTTTCGATCCCGTTTGTGAATCGCCTCGGCATAACTTTCGAGAGCCGTCCGGAAAAAGCCCAGCACGGAGCTAGACTCGGCATTTTCCGCCTGGATCTCAAAATACAGATCCGGATTTTCGGCGCACACACTTTGGGTCAATGCGATCTGCGCCTTGAAGGTGGTGCTCTCCACCCGTTTTAGATCACCAAAGGGAATGCCGGCGGCCTTAAGCGCGTGCGCTAAGACCAGGTTCACGAGATGAGGGAGGCCCAGGACTTGGGCCATGTACCGATCGTGCTGGCCTAACGGAACGGGCACGAGGTTCGCCCCCAGATTTTGAAAGAGGTCCCGCGCCTCGGTGTCGGCTTTTGGGTCACCGGTTTCGCACAAGACTAAATTTTTATCGGCCAGGATCTCGGCCTGGGGACCGAACATCGGATGGACCGAGGTGACCCGCGCGCCACTTTTTCTCAACCGCTCGAGTGGCGCCAAGAGCGGAGATTTGAGCGAGCCGATATCTAGGACGAGTCCGCGCGGTTTTAGCGGAACAAGCTCGTCGAGGATCCGGGCCGTCACCGTAATCGGCGTGGCCAGAATCAGCACGTCGCACGTTTCGGCAAGTCGGGCCAGCGTAGCGACGTGCGGGTAGGAGGGAACGGATGTTTTCGGATCGAAGAGGGTGAGTTCGTGTCCCACTTTCGTCAGCGCTCCGGCCAGCCATTGCCCCATTTTCCCGGCCCCACCCACGATACCAATCTTTCGCGGCGCGGTGGGCTTAGCCCGTTTCGCGGCCAAGCTAGACTCCTGTGCCAGGCACGAGTACTTGATGAGCAGGCGGGACATTTCTTCGGCCGCGATCTCATAAAGTCCTAACTCTTTTGCCTTTTTTCGGCTCGCGGCGATTACAGATTGTTCAACTTCGACGTTTTTTATGGGGAGATTGGAGATACTCTTAGCCTGCGCGACCCGAACCGCGAGCGCCTGACGCTCGGCGAATAGGGCCAAAAGGTCGGCATCCACCTTTTGAATTTTGACCCGAAGTTCACTGAGTTCGTTTTCATCTGTCATGGCGCGTCAAAAGCTATTATAAAAAGGGTTAAACATGAAGGAATCATCCAACAATCCGTTCGTTTCGTCTCCGGAAACCGTTACCAAGGTTACTTCCGACCTGAGGATCCTTAAGTTAGAGCCGCTCGACTCTCCGGCCCTTATCAAAGCGTCGCTCCCCATTTCCGTGCGGGCCGCCGAGAACGTGGCTCTCGGCCGGACCCAGTTTCGCGCCGCCTTGAGCGGTCAAGACTCCCGCCCCGTGGTGATCGTGGGCCCCTGTTCCATTCACGATCCCAAGGCCGCGCTCGAGTATGCCGAAAAGCTCGGGAAGCTCGCCAAGCAGGTCGCGGATAAGTTTACCGTCATCATGCGGGTCTATTTCGAAAAGCCCCGCACTACCATCGGCTGGAAGGGGCTCACCAACGATCCCCACCTGGATGGATCGGAAGACATCAATCAGGGGCTCCGGATCGCCCGCCGTCTTCTGCTCTCGATCAACGAGATGGGGATGCCCTGTGCCACCGAGTTTTTGGATCCGATCGTTCCGCAGTACCTGGCGGATCTCGTCACCTGGACCGCGATCGGGGCGCGGACGACGGAGAGCCAAACCCATCGCGAGATGGCAAGCGGTCTGTCAATGCCGGTCGGCTTCAAAAACGGAACCGACGGCGATCTGCAGGTGGCCATTGACGCCATGGCGGCCTCGGCCCATCCGCACTCTTTTTTGGGGATCGATCAGGCGGGAACCACGGTGGTGGTGCGCACCACCGGAAATCCCGACGTGCACGCGGTGCTAAGGGGCGGTGGAGGTGGGTCGAACTACTCGCCCGCCGATATCGCCTACGCGCGCGTTGCTTTGGGCACTACCGGCGGACGCCGGCCCATCATGGTCGACTGCAGCCACGGCAACAGCAACAAGGATTACCGTCGACAGCCGATCGTGTTCCAGGAACTGTTAAAACAGATCAGCGGTGGTGAGTCGTCGATCCTCGGCATGATGCTCGAGAGTAACCTGAATGAAGGGAACCAACGGCTCGTCGCCCCCGATCAGCTCAAGTACGGCGTCTCCCTCACCGATGGCTGCATCGACTGGAAGACGACCGAAGCCCTGCTTATGAACGCGAAGCTTTAACGGACCTCCTCTGCGAACCTATTTGTCATAAACAGCTCCGCGGTAGAAGGTGAATATTTATGCAATAACCCTTCAGTGTAGGTTAAACCCATACCGATGGACCCGAACCAGCCGCCCATTTTACCTGCTGACTACGCTTGGTCAGTTCTCGAATCCACCGTGGAGGGGATTTGGACAATCGGATTAGACGGCCTGATTCGTACGGCCAATGCGTCTGCAGTGAAGATGTTGGGGTTCGATAATGCGGACCAGCTAATAGGTAAGAATTCGCACGAGTTAATTCACCACAAGCGGGGCGACGGCACTCCCTACCCTCAACGAGAGTGTCCAATTTATAAAGCATTTCAGCTTGGACAACCCTGTCATCTTGACAACGAGGTGTTGTGGCGGCCCGACGGCTCATTCTTTCATGTGGACTACCGCTCCGTGCCTCTCCGACGTGGCAGCGAGATTGTGGGCGCCGTAGTCACTTTTTTAGACAATACCGAAAAATTGAAGGCCAAGTTTGAGTTCGAGCTGCATCTTTCTCAAGGTAACGATCGCCTTCAGAAGCTTCTCAATAATATCCCCGTCTTCGTGGGAGTCCTCAACGCCCAGGGTGAGCTCATCATACTGAATGACATTTCCCTCGATGTTATTGAATCCACTCGCGAACGTGAAGTGGGTCGGCCGTTCTGGGAGACCGGCTGGTGGAACAACGTTCCGGGTATCAAAGAAAAGATGACGTCAGCGCTTGCGCGGTCGCTAGCGGGTACCGGTTCAAGGTTCGATACCCCGTATCGGACCAAAATCGGCGGAGTGGTTTATGAACGCTGGGTCGATTTCTCGATGCAGCCAATCGTGTCAGCCGGCGGTGAGATTACCGAAATGACGGTTACGGGCTTCGACATAACCGAACGGATCGAACAGTCTAAAGAGCTCGAACGATCCAAAGTTGAGGCGGAGACGGCGAACCGAACTAAGAGCGTTTTTTTGGCCAACATGAGCCACGAAATTCGCTCACCGCTGGGCGCCATCATTGGTTTCTGCGAGGTACTCCGGACCGCCGAGCTAAGTAAGGCCGAGATTGCCAATTTTCTTAGCGTGATCGATCGTAACTCTCAGCATCTACTTCGAATCGTCGACGACATTTTGGATCTCGCCAAGGTAGAGGCCGGTAAGATGTTGATCGAACACATCGACTTTTCATTTTCGGATTTACTGGCGGATTTCTCATCATTAATGGGTTTTCGCGCGCGCGACAAAGGAATCGGTTTCACCATCCGAGTCAACTCTGCGATTCCAAATTTTATCAACTCGGATCCCACCCGCTTAGGACAGATTCTGAACAATGTGGTCGGCAATGCCATTAAGTTTACGGATCGTGGCCAAGTGGAAATGGCGATCACGTATGCAAATGAACTGCTTCACTTTCGCATTAGCGATACCGGCCCAGGAATTTCCGCTGAGCAAGTGGGATGCCTTTTTCAGGCGTTTCAGCAAGCCGATCCGTCGACCACGCGAAAGTTCGGGGGAACCGGACTTGGATTGATCCTTACTCGACGACTTACCAAGGCGCTGGGGGGGGATTTTGAACTCGAGCGCACCGCCTTAGGGCGAGGAAGCGTATTTGTAGCCTCGATCAAGGTGAGGCTACCGAGCCACTACACGATGCTGGACGGTAAGGAGCTGGAGTTTGTCGCCAATCCAGTTTCATCCACTCCTTTGACGCCAGTACTAGTCGGCATAAAGGTACTCGTGGTCGAGGATTCGCCCGACAATCAGGTCTTATTCAGCCACCTGCTAGAAAAAGCGGGCGCCCAAGTCGAGTTGGCCGAGAACGGCATAGAAGCGGTCCAACTGGCGCTCAAAAACGCCTACGACGTCATATTGATGGACGTGCAGATGCCCCAGATGGACGGGCATGAGGCCACGCAGAGATTGCGTAGCGCAGGATACCAAGGCACCATCATTGCCCTCACCGCCCACGCCATGAAGGAAGAACGAGAGCGCGCCCGCCGCTCGGGGTTTACGGACTTTCTATCGAAGCCCGTGCAGCGCGACGCACTTACCGAAATCATAACCAAGTATTGCCGCTAGAACGAGTTTGCCCCCGATTTACTCAAGCATTAGAAGCGCGCGCGCCACTCCGGCACGGTCGGTAATCATTAATACATCGCTCGGCTTTCCCTCTAGAATGGCAAGCTGCCGGAACTGACCGTTCGATGCATCCCCGATTTTAAATTTTGCCGCGGCACCCTTGGGATTACGCACTCCGCCGATTTCGAAATTTAACTCTAAACTGGCAGTTCCCTGAGCGCTTAGCTTTACGTTTTCGATAACCGCGAAATCGGAACTGACGGAACGGGTAAAGGGTTCATCCAAACGCGCCGACTCTAGAATTCGGTTGAGCAGCGAATCCGCCTTCCCTAGCTTTTCAAAAAAGGTATGCAGTGCCACCGACACAATTTTAGGCTGGCCCGACGGCGGATGGGTGAGCGTGCTCAGCATCCGAATTTTCGCACCGGTAGTCTCACCCACGAAACAGGTGACCTCGACCCATTTTATCCCCTTACGATCGATGATTTTGGCCGGAATGCCCTTTGCGCAGTTTATTTTGGAGACCTCCGTAAGAACGGTTTCGATAGTGGGTGAGGGGTCGGAAAGTTCGGTCTCCACCACCTTAAGAGCTGCAAGTTTGGGGGCAATACAGTTCACTTCTTTTTTTCCGGGCGAGCACTTAAAGCCGAGCAAGGAGCTAACGGTAACTCCGAAGGCGTGAACGTCCGGTGCTAAAGCATAGCTTTTCCGTTGCATAGAGGCGGCTTTGCACGCAGCGCTATCCCCCCGCTTGCACGCCTGCTCGGTAATTCCCATGCCTTTTTCCCGGTTTTGAAACAGAAATTCGAGGTCGCCCCAAACGGCGCAGACGAGAGGGTCCATCGAACATGCCTTGGCGAAGTTATTCCGAGCGCTCGGAAGCTCTCCGGCCTTCCACGCTTGGAAGGCCGATCGGACGTAAAAGTCCTCGGCGGACGACACTTTTTTGGGTGGAGGCGCCGCAACAATGGAAGAAATAACTAACCAACTGAACAGCACGATAATTCGGCGACGCATGTAAACCCCCAGATGATTTGCCTAATGGATAACTAGTGCAATGAATATTCCAAAGACAAATCTGTGGAATTACGAGGTTTTGGTTTTTATGGAGTGTGTGACGGGGCGAAACTGCCGAGGAAATAGCCACCCTTGCCGGCTAAGTTAAAGCGCGTGCGGAGGATACCCGAAGTAAAGTCAGTTTCTTGCCAAAGGCTTGAAAGCATTGGGGCTCTGCGATTACTCTGCCTTATGCCCGCCAAAGTGAACGATGTGTTTTTGAATGAAGTGCTCGAGGTGGTGGCTTCGACGCTAGCCGAATTGCCGCCCCCACCGGGGGGGGGGCGGTTGCCTTGCCGGAGGCGATGTCCACGCTTTTGGAACCTCCTCAGTTTCAGTTGGGCCAGGCCGCGGTGGCCTGCCACTCGCTCGCCAAGGTGATGCGGACGGCGCCCGTAAAGATTGCGCAAACGCTCGCCGACGGGATCGCTAAGAAAAGCCTACGCTACATCGCCAAAGTCGAAGCGGTGAACGGGTATTTAAACTTTCACTGCAACTTTACGGCGTACGCCCCGGCATTAATGCCGGAAATTCATAGCGGTCGATATTTTTCCCGCGAATTGATACCCGCGGAAAAGCGCGAGAAGATCGTGGTCGAGTATTCGCAGCCCAACACCCATAAAGCGTTGCACGTGGGCCACCTTCGCAACATGGTTTACGGCGACGCCGTCTGTAATTTGCTGCTGAACGCGGGGCACGAGATTGTGCGCGCGACTTATCCCGGTGATATGGGCACGCACATCGCCAAAACACTCTGGTACATCAAGCACCAAAAAGGGGGAGTGCTGCCTACCGAGAACCACGCCGAATGGCTGGGCCAATGCTACATCGAAGCCGATGCCTTTTTGACGGCGGCAGTGGGCACGCCGGCGGAAGCGCAGAACCGCGCGGAGGTCGTGGCGATGTTGCAGGATCTGCAGCATCAGAAAGGCGAATACTATCCCCTTTATTTAAAAACGCGGGAGTGGTCGCTCGATCAGATGCGCCGGACCTACGACTGGTTGGGCATCCATTTCGACGTGTGGTATTTCGAAAGTGAGTGCGACGAACCGTCCCGCGTGTTGGCCCAGAAAAAGTTTGCGGACGGTTTTTTTATCCAGAGCCAAGGGGCTATCGGCGTGGATCTTAACGCCTACAACCTGGGCTTCGCGATGTTTCTAAAGTCCGACGGCAGCGGACTTTACCTCACCAAGGATTTAGAGCTTATCCGCCGCAAGTTCGAAGATCCCAAGGTCACGCGCTCGATTTACGTGGTGGATGCGCGCCAGAAACTGCACTTCCAACAGCTATTTAAGACGGCCGAACTCATGGGCTATCCGCAGGCGGCTCGGTCCGAGCATTTGTCCTACGAGACGGTGATGACCGAGGACGGAAAACCGTTCAGCTCGCGCAGTCTGCTCGGGCTGCCGCTGCCGGAACTTCGCCAGGTCATGCAGGAGAAGGTCATCTCCGACTACCTGAAGGACAATCGCGGCGTGTGGACCGATGAGGAGATCGGGAAGACGGCCGAGATGGTGGCGCTTGGCGCCCTGAAGTTTGGCTTCCTACGCGTCGACGGCAACAGCGTGATTCGATTCGTGCTAAACGACTGGCTGAAATTGGACGGCGAGACAGGTCCGTATCTGCAGTACGTGCACGCGCGTTGCGCGAGCTTGCTGAAGAAGGTCGGTACGCGGAGCGAAAAGTTCACGCCGGTTCTGGAAACGGAAATTGAGAAAGAGCTGCTCTACTTTATGGGCAAGTTTGATCGGTTCGCTCTGGCGGCCGCCGAGAGTTACCGTCCGTCGGTTTTGGCCGGTTACCTGTTCGATCTCTGTAAGAACTTCAACCGCTTTTACACGGACTGCCCGGTTAAAACGGCGACCGGCGATCAGCGAAACACCCGCCTTGCACTCGTGGAATCTACGGCATTGCTGCTGAAACGTGGGCTGGGGCTGTTAGGAATTCCCGCTCCGGACAAGATGTAACTTGGATTTTACTTTACCAGCACCCAAGTGCGAGTCGCGGGATCATAACTGGCGCCATCGTTTCGGAACGCGGGCGGATTGGTAGTTCTGTCCACACCACCCCAGACCACCAGTTTCGTTCCCGTCCAAACGGCAGAGGTCATCAGTCGAGGGGAGAGCCCTTTTCCATTGGCAAATAGAACACTGGGTACCGCTTCCCAGGAATCGTTAGCCACGTCGTAAATTCCACCATCATCAAACATCGCAAACCCGTCATGCCCTCCCCAAAGGACCATTTTGGTTCCCGTCCAGACAACGTTGGCGCCGGCGTGATGAACCGGGGCATTTTTTGTACTCATTGCCGACCAGGTATCGGTGACCGGATCATAAATTGCGCCGTCGTCGGGATTTGGATTGTCGTTGGTATCGTCTCCCCAAATGAGCATGCGGGTCCCGGTCCAAACGGTAGCGGCGTTTTTTCGCGGGTAAGGCGCGGCGTTAGCCGAGGCAGAGCCCGGCGGGGCAGCGGCCGAGACGTTCGAGGCAAAAGACTTCCAAGTGTTGCGGGCCGGATCGTAGGCAAAGCCGTCGCTCAATACCGAAGTCCCATCCGTACCTCCCCAGACCAGCATGGCGCTCGTAGTGCTCGACCAAACCATGCTGGCGCCTGCCCGGGCTGAGGGGGCGCCGTTGGTGCTGGTGGCGGTCCAAGTATTTGTCGCCGGGCTATAACGAGCCCCGGTGGCCAATGTGACCTGTTTGCCGCTGGCATCGTTGCCCCAGCCTCCCCAGACGATCATTTCCGTTCCGGTCCAAACCGCGAATGCACCATTGCCCGGATTATTATTCACGTAACCAGGACCATTGCGTTTTGTCGGAGCATTAGTGGAAGCGATTGCGGACCAAGCGTTGGAATTGGGATCGTAAATGGCTCCGTCACCAAAGCGACTAGGGCCGTTCGTTCCTCCCCAAACTATGAGTCGGTTGGCAATGTTCGCATTCGCGTTGGCCCCGGTCCACAGTGCCACGTGACTAGACCTGGGAGAGGGAGCCGAATCATTGGCCATCGGAGTAAAGCCCCCGGTAGCTGGATCGTACTTAAAGCCGGAATTCAACGCATAGGATGCATTCTTACCACCCCAAATAATCGTCTGCTCACTGGTAAGTGGATTCCCGGTATTTCCGGTCCAAACTGCGGGCGCAAAGGCGCGAACGGAGTCGGCAGGTTGTTTTAGGTAAAATGAATACAGCGCGATGGCCGCCCCCACGGCATCCAGTTTTGCCCGACCGCCGCCTGGAAAATCGAATGCGCCCTTTCGGCTATTATCATCTTGATAACTTCCGTCGGCGTTGTTCGATTTAATTTTATGGGCAAATTCGTGGGCTACGATCGCCAAGAGTCCAGAGGAGGTCAGACTTTGTATCGCCGTGTCCCGCACTGAGATCGATCCCTGTGCACCAAACGGAGTCATCGCCATGACCTCCATCGGCGCGTTATCCACCCCCGTTACGCTTAATGGATTCCTTGCGACCACCAAGGGGGTGGCCGAGGTCGCGCTATTTAGTGCCAACAACTCAACGGCTCCCTGCTTAATGAAATCTCGGACCTCGGTGACTTGGGCCGGCGTGAGGGCGTGCAAAGTGTTGCAGATCAGGGTCATTCCATCGGGACAGACCGTAAATTTGGCGAATCCAATTACGTGAGTGCCGCTTTTAATCCCTGCGATTGCCTCCTTCAGGTCGCTTCGGGCCGCCTCTAGAGGGCCGGCCAGGGGGTCCCCGCCGCCAAAACCTTCCCCGTTTCCTTGATGCCCCCCTTTAACGGTGCAGGCGTTTGCCAGAATCAAAAATCCGATCAGCAGCCACCGCAAAAGAAAAGGCCTCTTGTTTGAAGTGCCGGCACGCATCTAAAGGAACCCCTAAAGCTAGAAACGCATTTTAGGACTGAGGTTGAAAACGGAGGTGTGGAAACCCAGTGAAGCAAACTAAAAGGTGAAGCGTATTCCATTAGGGTGCAATCGGCGTACCCCATGATTAGGTTCAAAAACAAAAACTAGACGTCGAAGAATTGGTCATTATTTTGATAAACAGGTGATTTCGCCAAAAGTTCGGCCGCTTGCCGTGTCGAATTTTTGGGCACTTTTTCTTCGTTTTGACAGAGGATCGCTCTCCGAGCCTCGCCGCTAATCTCGCAATTCTTATTAGTTCGAAGTCTCCCCGTTTTTTCGCAAAATGGGATCCACGATAAACAAAGGGTCCGTTCCCCGCACCGCCACTTTTGCCCTTACCGGTAATCGTTAAAGTGAAGAGCAAGGACCAAACTAAGGAGAAACAACGTGAAACTATCTTTAAATATTCTTCTCGCTCTGATGGCCGTAATGGCTACCCCGGCGTTCGCAGAACAATACGTGCTGCATGTTCGATTCGAGGGAAACCCGTGTGCATACGATGACGGCGGCGACTGTAATTACCAAGGGCTAACCATGACGTCGGTTACTAAGATTACTGACGGATCTGGCAATTCACTACCCGGCCTCAAATGGAAATGTTTAACGGGTCAGCCAAACTGCAAGGATGGCGCGGAGAAGAACGACACGATCGACGCTAACGGCGTGATCACTTCGCACGTTTACCGAGGAAAAGATGAGGTAGTGGCTCCGGTCACGGCCGGGCAGCAAATTATCATTGATGCAAATTTGACCGCCTACAATGGTGCCGTGAAACACGTTACCTTGGTCGGTAAGGCCGATATGGGGCAGTTTGGCGAGGGTGTGCTCCTAGACTCTCCTGACTCCTCAGGGGTTTCCGTAAACGTAGGTTTTGTGGCTTGGCTTACTAGAAACAAATAAGGAGTCCGTCATGAAACTATCCATCACAAAAAATAATCTGTTTCTAGGTCTTCTTCTGGGCGTGCTCTTGATGTCCGGGTGCGCCCAAATCGATAAAAGTGGCCCGGCCCCAAAAACCCAAGACCACGTGGTGGGGATTTCTAAGACTTTCGAAGAGCAGCCTCCCTTGTTGGTAACGGATACCAAAAGCAAGAGCCTGGACGAGCAATAAGCCGCTCTTTCTCGCAATTCTTATTAGTTCGAAGTGATCTCAATTAACTGCAAAATAGTACTCACGTCACACAAACCGTCCGACTGACTCGCTCCCCAACCGGCCGCTAGGCGGGCAGGGGAAGAGTAAAACAAGCGGACAAATTTAGGAGAAACAACATGCGCCCTACTTTTAATATTCTTCTCACACTGATGACCGCATTAGCCTCCCCCGTCTTCGCGACTCAATACGTTCTGCATCTTAAGTTCGTCGGCAATCCCGACACCTCCGCCCCTGGAATTCCGTCCTCGGGACTAACAATGAGGTCGGTCGCCAAGGTGACGGACGACAAAGGTAACCCCATCCCCGGCCTTAAGTTTAAGTGTCTTACCGGACAGCCAGGTTGTGTCGACGGGGGAGAAAAA
>JAYUBV010000313.1:0-5892 GCA_043740655.1 Pseudomonadota bacterium
TTGTCCCGTCACCAGGTTGCCGTCGACGACGACGTGCCTAGCCCACAGCCCCGCCTTGCTGTAGTTCGCCCCCTTCTCAACGAGCGCGGTTTCTAACAAAAATGGCATTACCTTGGTGAGTCCCGCGGCCGCCTCTTCTTCATTAGAGAAGCCGGCGACGTGCTTGCCCTTCACGAGCGCGTGGCCGTTGGATAGCGTGACGTTTACCAGGGCCGCGGGGCCGTGGCATACGGCGGCGACGACCCCGCCTTTGGTTTCGTAGATCGCCCGCGACAACCGTTGGATGTCCTTATTGTCGGCGAAGTCCCACATCGTGCCGTGGCCGCCCGCGAACAAGATTGCGCCGTACTGTTTCGGGTCGATATCCGCTAGACGCAGCGTGTGTTCTAATTTGTGACGGGTGGCTTTGGTCTCCCACATGGACTTATTGATTGGGTCCTTCAGGTCGATGCTTTTGGGGTCGACCGGCGCTTTACCGCCGAGCGGGCTCGCCACGTCGACCTGAATTCCCTTTTCGACCAGGGCCGCGTAAGGGTGGGCCACCTCGGGCAGGTAGTAGCCCGTTTCTTTTTTGGTATCACCGAGCTCCCCGTGGCTCGTGACGACGATCAGTGCTTTTAAGATTGCGACTTTCATTTTCTTTCTCCTTCTACTTTCCTACTGCAAACGTTACTTACAAAATACTCCGTAATAGCCCACCTTCGACTCGCACCGCGGCACCGTTGGTGGCGGCGGCGAGCGGACTGACGAGGTAGGCCACTAACGGCGCAACCTCTTCCGTATCCGCAAACCGCTGAATCAAGGAGCTGGGCCGGGCCTTCGCTATGAACTCCTTTTCCATTTTGGCGCGATCTCCGCCTTGGCCTAGGACCTGGTCCAAAAAGCGGCGGACCCCCTCGGACCGCGTGGGGCCGGGGAGGACGGAGTTCACCGTCACCGCGGTTCCCGCCGTGGATTCCGCCAGTCCCCGCGCCAGCGCCATTTGCGCGGCTTTGCTGACGCCGTAGGGGATCATATCGACGGGAATGTTGGCGCCCGACTCGCTCGCGATAAACAGAATGCGGCCCCAGTTTTTGGCCTTCATCCGTTTCATATAGTGAATCGCGAGCACCGATCCGGTTACCACGTTCTGGTGGAACATCTCGGTGAAGTCTTGGGCGGTCAGCTCTTCGGCCGACTTGGCGTTGTACACGCCGTAGTTGTTCACGAGGATGTCGACCTCCGGGAACTCCTTCAGAAGCCTATCCGCCTCGTCGAGCTTGGCTAGGTCGCCCGCGAATCCCGCGAGCGTGGACCTGTTTCCAAACTTCTGACCAATCATGGTGATGGCGTCGTTCACGCGATCCTGAGTGCGACCGTTGATAATGACCGAGGCCCCCTCCTGGTGCAGTCGTTCCGCGATCGCGCGGCCGATGCCTCCGGTGGAGGCGGTTACCAATGCTTTCTTCCCGTTTAGTTCTAAATCCATGCGTTACCTCTCTGTTGCTTTGGTTTTACGCACCGGTTAGTTATTAATCCAATTCATGATATATATAAATCTCATGCAGGAGATGAATAATGACGGAAGCCTGGAAACGTCTGTCCGGCTTGGACTTAAACCTTCTGAAAGTCTTTAGCGCTCTCGACGAGACTCGCCACGTCACTAAGGCGGCGGGGCTGCTCGGGCTGTCGCAGCCGGCGTTAAGCCACGCGTTGGCGCGTCTGCGTGGCGTGCTGGAGGATCCGCTGTTCGTGCGTTCCGCCCGCGGACTCGTCACCACCCCCCGCGCCGAGGCGCTGGTGCCCGTTGTAAAAGAGTTGATGGCGTTGGTGGAAAAGGGGATGTGGGGCAGTGGACACTTTCAAGCGCAAGGAATTCGCCGCACGTTTCACATCAAAACTACCGACATGGTGGAGAGTCAGCTTCTCCCCAAGCTGATGGGACGGTTAGAGAAACTTGCCCCCCAAGCTCAGGTGGCCGTCACCTCGGTCGGCTTTTCCTTGCCGCGCGAAGGTCTCGAGTCGGGAGCTACCGATCTTGGCATTGCGGGGTTTTTTGGCGAGCTGCCGGCGGGGTTCTACCGGCAGAACCTTTTCCGGGATCGGTTTTTGTGTCTGGTGCGCAAAGAGCATCCGCGGCTTCGCGGTAAGAAAATGACCTTGGACGAGTACTGCGACGAGCGACACATCCTCATCGCTCCGGGCGGGGAGCTACGTGGTCCCGTAGATTTGGTTCTCGCCAAAAAAAAGAAAACGCGGAAGATCGCAGCCGGCATGAGCACGTTTGCGGGCAGCGGTTACGTCGTCGCAGAAAGCGACGTGGTGCTCACCGCTCCGGCGCGGCTGGTTAAGCAGATGGCCGCCGTTTTCCAATTTCGCGTTTTTGAACCGCCGCTGGAACTACCGGAAATTCAGGTAGTGCAGGTGTGGCACGAGCGAAACCACACCGATCAGGCGCACCGCTGGTTCCGCGAACAGGTCAGGGCCGTATTGCAGGAGTGAGCGTCGCGACCCCAAAAAAATGGACCCTCTCGATCAACGCAGCGATGTCGACCGGTTTGGTGATGAAGGCGCTGAAACCGGATTCGAGGCATCGCTTTTTCTCCTCGATCATGGCGTGGGCGGTGAGCGCGATGATGGGTACCTGACTGCCTTCTTCCCGAAGCTTTTTCGTAGCGGCATAACCGTCCATTACCGGCATCTGCAGATCCATGAGGATGACATCGAAGGGTTGGGATTGGGCCAGGGCCACCGCTTCTGCGCCGTCGTGGGCCACTGTTACGGTAGCTCCGGCGCGCAACAGAAAGTGGGAAATTAGTTCTCCGTTGTCGGCGTGGTCCTCCACCAGAAGAACGCGCACCTTTTCCAGTCGTGAATCACCGGTCACTTTGCGGCTGGTGGTCGCCGCGGGTGCCGTCAGATCGCTTTCCCCCGCCTGAATGCATTTTAGGGTGAAGGTAAAGACGCTACCGCGGCCGGGTTCGCTTTCCGTCAGCCTTAAATCTCCACCGAGCGCGCGTGCCAGGCGTCTCGATAGCGCCAGGCCAAGCCCGGTGCCACCGTACTTGCGCGTGATGGAACTATCGGCCTGCACGAAGGGCTCGAAGAGATTCGCCTGAGCCTCGGGCGTAATACCGCAGCCCGTGTCGCGAACGGTAAAGGTGAGCACGCGCGAATCTTGCGCATCGGCGGGGCCGGCCATCGCGGTGAGGGTGACCGTACCGCGATCGGTGAATTTTATCGCGTTGGATAAAATATTGATTAAGACCTGCCGCCAACGTTTCAAGTCGGAAACGATCTTAACCGGAAAGGGGCGTGCGAACGTCGTTTGTAGGGCGATTCCTTTTTCTCGGGCGTGCGAATCCAGAAGCGAAAGGACATTTTCTATTTCGGCCATGGGGGCGAAGGTGACCGTTTCTAGGGATAAGGCCCCCGCCTCTACTTTAGAGAGATCGAGAATATCGTTGATTAGCTCGGTGAGATTGTCGGCATTGCGTTTGATCTTGACCGCGTACCCCTGGCGCTCCTCGTCCGTTTTGCAGTAGTGGGCTAGCATGTCCACGTAGCCCAGAATGCCCGCCAGCGGGGTTCGGATCTCGTGGCTCATGTTGGCCAGAAATTCGCTCTTGGCCCGATTGGCGGTGTCGGCTGCCTGGAGTGCCTGCTTTAGCTCCCGCTCGATCTGTTTGCGCTCGCTCACGTCGCGAATGGCGCTCATCACCAAGAGACCGCGCTCGGTCCCCAATGGACTGAGGCTAATCTCAACGGGAAACTCCGTGTTGTCCTTGCGCAGGCCGTGGAGCTCAAGCCCCGCCCCCATCGGGCGGAATCGCGGAGCCGCGTAGTAACCATCGCACTGACCTACGTGCTTGGCCCGGTAACGTTGGGGCAGCAGCACCTCAATATGCTGTCCTAGCAGCTCCGTTTTACCGTAACCAAACTGCACTTCCGCCTGGGCGTTGATGTGAACAATTTTCCCGCCTTGTTCGACAATCACCATGGCATCCGGGGTGGCGTTGAGCAGGTTTTCGAAGGTCGTTTCGTTTAGAGTAATCCCCATGAGGTGGCGGCATTAAAGCCGAAGCGTCGGTGCATAGAAAGGAATAAGACTAAGGCCTGGTTTCCCCGTCGCCACCAATTTTTTCTTTGATCTCAGCGCCGGTGGCGAGGGATTTACCCGTCACTTCGACGTAGTCCACCTTGGGGATCAGCCCGGAACCCTTGGATTGGATGAAAATTCCGGTTAGCTCGCATGCTTGCCCCGATACTAAAAGCGTAGCGCGGATGGTGCCGCCTTCTTTCTTAAGCGTGACAGTTCGGTCCTTAAGGGCACTAAGCGAGAACGTCACTTCGGTGGTCGTGGCATGGGTCACCGACACTCCGTAGGCATATCGCCGCTCCATTCCGGTGAGCGGCTCGATGCGGTCGTTTTTCGTTTTCATGATCCAAAAAATCGAAATGGGGTCTTCGGTATCGAAACCGTCAGAATGGAGGCGCGCTTCGTAGACCAGCTCATTTTCATTGGCACTGCGATGAATGACGAAGAGGCGGTGGAAGGACGTCTCGAAAAGGGCGGCGCCGGGCATTTCCCGAGCCACGATTGGCCAAGAGGTGAGCACGGCGGCTAGGGTGATTCCCAGGAGCTTTCGAGAGAAAAGAGAAGGAGGAAACATGTTTCTTCATTGTACCTGTCCAAATTCTCGACGAGATCGACGAAAATCAAAACTAGTGTAGATTTGAGCGGTGCGTTTGATTTCCCTTCAGTCCGGCAGCAGCGGTAACTGCATCTTTGTGGAAAGCGAAGGGGTTCGTCTGCTCTTCGACGCGGGGATCAGTGCGTTACAGGTGGAGGCCCGGCTTGCGCTTCACGATCGCACCGCCCAGGGGGCTGACGCGCTGTTCATCTCTCACGACCATTACGATCACGTGCGCTGCGCCGGCATTTACGCGCGCAAGTTCGGCGTGCCGCTCTACATCACCCCTAAAACGTTCCAAGCCTCCCGTCGTTCCATCACGGGCGTACGGGAGATGAACGTGCAGCACTTTAAGGCCGGAGCCTCGGTGAAGATTGGCCACCTCACGGTGGAAACGATCGGCACTCCGCACGATGCTGCGGACGGCGTGGTCTTCGTGGTGGACGACGGTCGCCACCGGCTCGCTATCTGCACGGACGTGGGGCACGTGTTCGGCGATCTGAAGAGTGTCGTGAAGTCCGTCGACGGTCTGTTCCTGGAGAGTAACTACGATCCGCAGATGCTGGAACGGGGTCCGTACCCAGCGCGGTTAAAGGAACGGATCAGCGGATCGCGCGGCCACATCTCTAACCGCGAAGCCGCGGAGCTAGTAGAAGGCAGCGCCACCGACAAATTACAGTGGCTGTGTCTGGCCCACCTTTCGGACAAGAACAACACCCCCACCAAGGCGATGTCGCTCCACCGCAAGGTACTGGGTAAAGCGTTGCCCATCCACATGACGAGCCGGGATCATGCTACCGACTCGGTAGAGCTCGATTCCTCCCGCCCCGGCACGAGCTTGCGTCCTCAGCTGGCCTTTGATTTCTAAATCCAATTTAAGCCGAAACTTTGCCCTTGCCACGCCAAGTCTAACTCCCTATGTTTAAACGCTTAATTTCGGGAAGTTGGCAATCCGGCCGGCATAGCTCAGTTGCCAAAGGGAGCGAAGCGACCGTTGAAATGACAACGGGGTTGCTCTACCAACTGAGCTGAGGTTTGTTGAATAAGTTGGCCGGCATAGCTCAGTTGGTAGAGCAACTGATTTGTAATCAGTAGGTCACCGGTTCAAATCCGGTTGCCGGCTCCAGGAAATTAATCAGAAAAAATTTGAAAACGTGGTTGGGTTCCCGAGCGGTCAAAGGGATCAGACTGTAAATCTGACGGCTCTGCCTTCGAAGGT
>JAYUBV010000314.1:0-1720 GCA_043740655.1 Pseudomonadota bacterium
CGAGATCGTTCGGCGCTACCAGAAACGCCACGCGAATCTAAAGCTCGTGCGCAACACGTCGAATGCCGGGTATGGGCGCGGCCACAACCTGGCCATCCGTGAACTAAAGAGCCGTTACCACCTAATTTTAAATCCCGACATCGTGTTTACCTCCGAAGTGTTCTCGGGGCTCGCCAAATTTTTAGACAACCAACCGAAAGTCGGCATGGTCGTGCCCAAGGTGGTCTATCCGGATCAGTCGCTGCAGCCACTGAATAAGCGCAGCCCGACCGTTTACGATCTGTTCCTGCGTCGGTTTCTGCCCGGCCGTTTCCGACCGTGGTTTAAAAACCGGTTGGCGTGGTACGAGATGCGGGACGAAGGGTACGATCACATCTACGACGTGCCGTTCATTCCCGGCTGCTTCATGTTCTGCCGTACCGACGTGCTGAAGGCGATGAACGGATTCGACGAGCGGTACTTCCTCTACTTCGAGGATGCCGATCTCGCCGCCGAATTCCGCCGCGCCGGTTACCGTACGGTCTTCAATCCCGACTTCACCGTGATCCATATGTGGTCGCGCGCGTACTACCAAAGTGCCAAGATGGCGTTCATCCTGGCCCGCAACGGCGTGCGGTTCTTCAACAAATGGGGCTGGAAGTTCTACTGATCCCGGAAATGCTTGGTCTTAAGCTTTTCTAGCGGGAACTCCGCGAGCACCTTCGCCAGACGCGAAGAGGCATCACCAGAACCGTAGAGCGATTCTACGTTGAGCAGACGATTCTGAAATTCGGGCGATAAGGCCTGCGTGATGGCGCGCACGATCGCCGGCGCACTCTCCTCGCAGTCGACGACACTCTTCGCCTTGAGGCGACCGTTTTGGCGCGGCCCGAGATTGACGGTCGCCTTCCTAAAGAACGGTGCCTCGATGAGGCCGCTGGACGAGTTGCCGATGACGACGTCGCAGGCCCGTAGTGCACTCAAGTAGCCTCGAGATCCCAGCGCCGAGACCAAGGTAACCCGATCCGCCCGGCCCGCCCCGTACTTTTCTAAAACGCGAAGAATGCCAGCGTTGCCCGGATCCGCGTTGGGAATCGTAATCACCACACTGGCCGACGGAAACTTTTCTAACGCCGCCACCAATTCGCCCGCCGCCGTTTCGGGAAGGAGATCGCCTAAGGTCGCCGGGTGGTAGGTCACCAGGAAGAACGGGCTCCCCAGCTTTTTCCCTAAGCGGGTTTCTACCGAGCCGCGATCGCCCAAAGTCGAGCGCTTGGCGTGATCGAGACCGGGGGCTCCGAAATCGAATACTCGATCGGGCGCTTCGCCCATCTGCAACACCCGCTGGCGGTACGAAGCCGCGGCGGTGAAATGCAGCGACGCCATTTTGGTGATCGCGTGGCGAATCGCATCGTCGATCGCCCCTTCCGAAAGTTCCCCTCCGTGCAAATGCGCGATGGGAATGCGGCTAACCATGGCGGCGGTCGCGGCGCCTAGCACTTCATACCGGTCGCCAAGAATGACTACGAGGTCGGGCTTTAGCTCACCGAAGACCTTCGTAAAACCGACAATCGCTTCGGCGATGGCCCGGCTCGTCCCTGCCGGCGAATCATCTTCCAGCGGCAAGGGTACCTTTGCCGATAACGGCGCGCCGTCCGTCTCCACTTCCCGCCAGGTGTTGCCGAATTTCTCGCTGAGGTGCATGCCCGCCACGACGGTTTGCAATTCAACGGAAGAATCG
>JAYUBV010000315.1:0-1720 GCA_043740655.1 Pseudomonadota bacterium
CGGGCGAGGTAAATCCCAAGCGACTGCGACGGCGGAAAGCGGTCCCCCGAAAAAGTACTTTCGTCCCACAGCATGAGGTCGAGCCCCAAGTTGCGCGAGTTGATTTGCCCGAGCAGACTTTGCGAATAGCGCGAATCGACGACCAATAAAATATTGAGCGAGTGCAGCGTTTCGTAAAAGCGCGGAAAGTCGCGCGGGAAGGCAAAACTGGGGTTGGGAAAGGTAAACGCAAAGGCGGCGAGATCGCGGCCGTAGCGTTCTAACGCGCGTGTGATCGGTGTCATCCACTCTTTGGTGTCTAGTCGGATCGGCACGAGCCGGTAGCCCGCTAGCTCCGCGGCCTGATGCCATTTGCGTCCTTCACCGTCGGGAATCAGCACGTACTTGCGCGCCGAACCGTTGGCGGTGTGGAACGCCTTTACCACGTTGAGCAGAAGCCGGTTCGGAGAGGGAAAGGAGGCGCGCTGCAATGAGCAGGCGTCCATACCGGAGATTCGCAAACAAAATTCCGCAAGCCGCGTGTACGAATCATCAAGCGCCCGAGTGGCATCCTCCGCGAAGTAGGGCGGGTGCTTGGGCTTGGCCCGCTTTAAGACCTCCCACGTTTCGGGCGATGGCGAAAAAATGCGCGACCACGGATGGCGCCCCACGATCGCTTCGCCTTCAATCTTAAGCAGGCTCTCGCGAATCTTTTCCGCCCGGTCCCGATCTCCGTCGATGAATAGGGGTGGCTTATCCGTCATGGGTGAGTGCCTCGATAAGCTGTTTGATTTGGCCGTCGGGTACTTCCGCCCCGAGCCTTAGCCACAGTGACGACACCAGCGCACTATCCTTACCCGTACCCCAGGTGGTCTCCGCTAGTCCTACGTCGTTCCAGCCGCGCGACTGCGCCCGGTTCATGCGCGCCATCGCTTTAGGCACTCGGAAAATGCCGATGCGCCCGTCGGGAAAAGCGACTACCGACGGCACCCCCATCTTGGCGAACTCTTCTTTGAGCAGGGTGAACTGATCGCGCGATCTCCGCCAGGCGGTGGCTAGCCCGTCGCGATCGTGCACGCGCCACAATAAAATCGCCTTTAATGATTCCAGCGGTAAGAACCGTGGCAACGGATCGGTGCTGCCCGTGGAAGGCTGGTACCACGTCTTCCGCTTCGTCACTTTAGAATGGCCTACGAGCCAGACCTCGGCCTTTTCGAAGTTGGCCCGCCGGCCGGCCAGCACGCCGGCGGAAAGGCCGGTGACCTGGCGCTGCGACGATAAAATCTCTTCTAGCTCCAGCACGCGGAAGTCGGCACTAGGATCTAACGGCGGCGCTTCGGCGTACAGCGTGAGCGGATCGAGTACCACTTCGGTCCACAGCGCATTTGGGAACAGGCTGCGCACGGTTTCGCCCTGCACGCGGGCACCGTCGAGAGTAGAAATCACCATCGCCGCCTCGTCGCGCGCGGCGGAAGCGTCTTCCCACGCCAGCGTTCCGTCGGCGGCTAGGGGCACCAGCACGAAGGTCACCGCGGGGAAATTTTGTTTGAGCGCTTGGCGCCAGGTGAGCGGCAACGTCTCGGCCAGTACCACCGTGGGCGTTGCGGACCGAGCGGACACTATGCGGACCGGTTCCATCAAAGCGGAAAAGCCGCTTGAAAAGGAAAAGCCGGCGGCCTCGGTGTTCAACTCTTTGCACAGAAAACCTTGCAGTTCGAAAGCGAGATCGAGCAGCGTGCGG
>JAYUBV010000316.1:0-1720 GCA_043740655.1 Pseudomonadota bacterium
CTATCAAAACGACGGCGATTCGGTTTACCGTCTGTTCTACGACACGATTAAGGGCGGCGACTTCCGCTCCCGTGAGGCCAACGTTTACCGCTTGGCGCAGGTATCGGTGAACATTATCGACCAATGCGTCGCGCAGGGAGTTCCCTTTGCGCGCGAGTACGGCGGCACGCTGACGAACCGTTCGTTCGGCGGTGCGCAGGTATCGCGCACGTTCTACGCCCGTGGCCAAACCGGCCAGCAGCTTTTGATCGGCGCTTACTCGGCCTTGATGCGGCAAGTGAGCACCAAGGCGATCGAACTCCATTCGCGTTGCGAAATGCTCGACCTGGTCGTGGAAGATGGCAAAGCCCGCGGCATCGTCACCCGCGACCTCGTCACCGGCGTCATCGAGGCCCATGCGGGGGACGCGGTGGTACTCGCCACGGGCGGCTACGGAAACGTTTTTTACCTCTCGACGAACGCGAAGCAGTCGAACACGTCGGCGATTTTTCGCGCGTTCCGGCGCGGCGCCTATTTTGCCAACCCCTGCTACACCCAGATTCATCCCACCTGCATCCCGGTGTCGGGAGCTCACCAGTCGAAGCTGACGTTGATGTCGGAGTCGCTGCGTAATGACGGACGGGTGTGGGTGCCGAAGGTGAAGGGGGAGAAACGTAGTCCGGACCAGATTCCGGATAGTGAACGCGATTATTTCCTCGAGCGCCTGTACCCCTCGTACGGCAACCTCGCCCCCCGCGACATAGCGTCGCGCGCGGCGAAGCGCATGTGCGATGAAGGGCGCGGCGCGGGCCAGGACGGTTTGTCGGTTTACCTAGACTTCCGTGATGCGATTACCCGTTTAGGCGAAGAGAATGTGCGCGCCAAGTACGGCAACCTATTCCAGATGTACGACAAGATTACTGACGAAAATCCGTACAGAGTGCCGATGCGCATCTACCCCGCGGTCCATTACACGATGGGCGGCCTGTGGGTGGACTACAATTTACAGAGCACGATTCCGGGGCTGTTCGTGGCCGGCGAAGCTAACTTCTCCGATCACGGCGCCAACCGTCTCGGCGCCTCGGCGCTGATGCAGGGTTTGGCGGATGGCTACTTCGTGCTGCCCTACACGATCGGCAACTATATCGGCGGCACTAAGATGGCGCCGGTGAAAAACATCGACGACGCGTTTAAGAGCGCACTGAACGACGTTTCGACGGCTACCCAAAAGCTGATGAAGACCAAGGGCAAAGCGCCCGCGGACGAACTGCACCGCCGGCTGGGCAAGATCATGTGGGAGTACTGCGGAATGGCCCGCACCGAAGAGGGCTTGAAGCAGGGCATCTCGGAGATCAAAAAACTCCGCGAAGAGTTCCACCACAACTTGTTGATTCCGGGCGACGACAAGACGTTGAACTCCGAACTCGAGAAGGCTGGCCGAGTGGCCGACTTCATGGAGCTGGGTCAGCTGATGTGCGAAGACGCCCTAGAGCGCCGTGAGTCTTGCGGTGGCCACTTCCGCGAAGAGTACCAGACGGAAGAGGGCGAGACGAAACGTGACGACGAGAACTTCGCGCACGTGGCGGCTTGGCAGTACGTTGCTGAAGGCAAGAGCACCCGCCATACTGAACCGCTCGTGTACGAGAACCTTAAACTCGCTATCCGTAGCTACAAATAATTTAGGAGAACACCATGCGCTTCCAACTTAAAGTATGGCGTCAAGATAGCGAGAAGAGTGCCG
>JAYUBV010000317.1:0-1720 GCA_043740655.1 Pseudomonadota bacterium
TGAGATTTTAGTCTGCTCCGTTCCAACGCAGCAGATTCGTTCGGTCTTTAAAGAACACGGCCGCTCGATGAAGGCACAGGTCATCGTCAACACGTCCAAGGGCATCGAGAACGGTACCAACCTGACGGTGGAAGAGCTGTTCTTAGATTTCTGTCCCAAGGCGACCTACACCACGTTGTCGGGTCCGAGCTTCGCGCTGGAAGTGGCCAAACGGCTGCCCACCGCGGTGACGATCGCCTCGCGTAACGCCGATGCGGCTTCCGATATTCAGAAACGGCTTACCACCCCTTACTTCCGCATTTACACCTCGTCCGACGTCATCGGCGTGGATCTGGCGGGCGCGTTGAAAAACGTGATCGCGATCGCGTCCGGAGTCGCGTCGGGATTAAATTTGGGATTCAACGCCCGGGCGGCGCTGATCAATCGTGGCATCGTAGAAATTGCGCGCCTCGGAGTAAAACGCGGCGCCGTGCCGATGACCTTCATGGGACTCGCCGGTATGGGAGATCTCGTGCTGACCTGCACCGGCCCCTTGTCGCGTAACCTGCGCGTCGGCCAGATGCTTGGCGAGGGCAAAAAGGTGGCGGACATCCAGCGCGAGTTGGGTCAAGTGGCGGAAGGCGTGTACACCGCCAAATCGGCTTACGAGCTGGCGCAAAAAGAAGGCGTGCATATGCCGATCACCGAACAGGTTTATCAGGTAATCTACAATGACTCCCCGCCCATCGAATCCCTTAAAGCGCTGATGGGGCGCCAACTCAAGGCGGAGTGGGACATTTCGTAAATGGGAGAAGGAACCGGTTTCGCCAAGTGGTTGAAAAACCCGGGCGTCCGTATGCCAACCGGCACGATGGTGGGGCTTTCGCCGCTCGCTAAGGCGTGGACCTTGGCGCGCGCGCACCGTGATTCACCCGCGCCGCTACTCGCGGTGTTCCGCGACTCCGCCACCGCACGGGCAGTCGCCGACGACTTAGCTTTCTTTCTCGGTAAAGCGGCGCAGTCGCACGTTCATTACTTTCCACCGGTGGAATTTGATTACTACCGCGGCATCTTACCGAACCCCGATTCCGTTTCCGATCGTAACAAGGCGCTGTTTCACGCGCTGAACGATAGCGCCGGACGAATTTTTCTGACGACCACCACCGCGTTGCTGCAAAAGTGTTTGCCGACGGAAGGGTTCCAACGCGTGAGTCTCACGCTCGAACCCAATGGTGACGTGTCGCGCGATGACGTCGTTAAAAACCTTTTGGAAGCCGGCTACCAGCGGCAGCCGACCGTTTACGATCCGGGCTCCTTCGCGGTGCGCGGCGGAGTGGTCGACGTCTTCTGCCCGCTCTACGAAAACCCGTTGCGCGCGGAATGGCTGGGCGACTGGATCGAAGAGGTTCGGTACTTCGATGCCAAGAGCCAGCGTTCGCTTGAAAAAGTGGATAAGGCCTACGTGATTCCCGTCGGCTCCACGCTGCTGCCGCGGCCCGAAGATTTACAGAGCGTAAACGAGGTGGTGAAGGAACGGCTCGATCATATCGGCATTCCCAAAGCCGAACGTGAAGAGATCTATTCGAAGCTCATCGACAACCTGCCGCTACCCGAGTGGGGGTTACTGTTTCCCTTGTTGTCCGGCGGCTCGAGCTCGCTGTTTGAGTACCTGCCCCAAGATCGCACGCTCTTCTGGGACGGCACCGCGAGCCTCGACGAGCAGGTGAAAGAGGTCGATCTA
>JAYUBV010000318.1:0-5869 GCA_043740655.1 Pseudomonadota bacterium
GTACGGACCTTTGAGAGCAATCAGGCTGTAATTCGCGCGTCGGCCGGGGGAGACAAGCTTAATCTGACGGCCAAGCACGGCCATGAGCAGTATCGGGTCGCCGTCGAGACGGGTGAGGTCGACTACGTTGGCACCACTCCGGCGGCCGAATCGGGAAGCTCGGCCGTGGGTTGGAGTTACGACGGATCACGGGCGTACTTTGCCAAGGTGAACGGCGAGCCCCCTGAAGCGCTCTTAACGGAGATCGATTTTGTGAACCCGCAGCGCAACCGTACGCAAAAAGTCACCGTCTCGGGGAGTGGAGTGCCAAGACTCAGCATCGTGGGGGATGGCGCCTTTGTAGCTTTCTCGCGCGATGGTCAAAAAATTGGACTGGCAACGACCTTCGATGGGGATGCGGTAAATCTCAATTCATTTTCGGGGCACCCGACCTACGGTGGAAATGTCGTCGAAGCAGCGCCCGGGGTGATCGTTTTCACCAGCCACAACGGAAGCGCTTTTGAGATCAACGTCATTCGACTGAAACGGTAACCGTGAAATCTATCGCGCTCCTCGTCGTCGCGCTGAGCTGTCTCGGGCGTGGACCGTTGGTGGCTGCCGAGAATAACTCGGTCGTGCCCTCATCCTCATCCACTTCCTGTTCGTCGATAGTGGGGGCGTCGGATGATACGCGTGTGACCGAGAAACGGCAGAAGGCGGATCCGTCGGCAAAGGGGCACCACGCTGAAACGACGAAGCCACCCACGACTGAAGAGCCTACGACCGATACTCGGGCTAACCCCGGCGCCACGCCTATGCCCGAGGCCAGCGATGACACTAAGGCTGCCGAAAAGGCCGAGGCTGCGCGCAAGGGCCGTCAGGGCAAGGACGGAAAGGGTGAAGGTAAGGGAATGGGCAAAGGGGAAGGTAAAGGCAAAGGGGAAGGTAAAGGCGAGGGGGAAGGCCAAGGAAAAGGGAAGGGCAAAGGGCAACGACGCCAGGCTAAAGAGGGCAAGCGGCCGGAGGATGGTGCCGACGACGCCGGCGAGGCGGAGAACGGCAGCGACGGCGCTACCGAAGGGGCCGACGGAGGCCGGCAGGGTATCGGAGAATCCCTTTCCGAGTATTTGAAGCGCCTAATGGAAGAGTACGGCGTCGAAGGCGAAGGCAAAAAAGAAAAACGGGCACATGAGTCTAAAGCCGAGAAAGAGACCCAACCGGAAAAAGGCGAGAAGCCGAAAGAAAAGAAGCGCGAAGCGGATAAGGAAAAGACCCAGCGCGAGCCGGCCGGCGGCTCCGAAATGCGCAACCTCTCGCCCGAGGATTTGGCGGTCGTTCTAAAGGAGTTCCTCGATACCACGTGGGCGCAGACCCTGCGGCAGGTGTCGCGATCGGAATCGCTGATGAACGGTCTCGTGCAGTACCGCAGCCTCTGCAGCGAGCTCGCCGAGAAGTTTACGAAGAGCGACTTTATTCGGCAGTACGCCGCCCGGGCCCGCGACCTTTTTACCAAGCTCGAGGCTTACCAGGTCGACTACAAGAATTTAGAAAATCTAGGACTGTCGATGATCCCGCGGGGCGACGGCGAGCCGATGGCGGCCCAACGCAAGCTGCGGTACCTAGAGGCGGTTTACGGTGAACTCAAGAAGGCGACTTCACTAACCTCCGATGAGGATACCGTCCTAGATTACGTACAGCAGCTTTTGGGATTGGCGTCGGGGCGAGGGAATTCCGCCGATAAGCAGCTTGGCCAGGCCTTCCGCGCGCAGTTGATGGGGCCACTCTCGCATCGGGTCGTGCGCGGCAACTATCCCTCGGGCCAGCCCGCCGAGGATCTCGATTGGAAGAAGCTCGCCAACGATATTCGGGGGGGCAAGCTCCACGACCTGCTCTTGATGCGCCGGCTTAAGCCCTACCTTCAGGTGCTGCTGCAGCAGTCGATGAAGCCGAAAAACTACAAAGCCTTTACCGGCCCGCGTACGCCGGTCAGCGAGGCCGAACCGACGTTAGAACAGGCAGATGACCTATCTCGCCTTCCTTATTTTCATCGCGATGGCGGCACTCCTCAGCAGGAGCTGTTGCAGCTACTGGCCGGAGATAAGCTAGAAAACGTGGTGCGCGAGGAGGTGACCAAGAGTGATCCCCGAAAGCCCATCCCGCGCAAAGTGACGGTCGTGGTCTACGATATCTCGGGGTCCATGACTGGCGAGAAAAAATTCGTGCTGCGCAACGGACTCATCGGGGCTTACCTCGATCAAAGTCAGATTGAGGTCAGTCAGAAGAAGGCCGAGCACGTGGTCTACACCATGGCTTTCGACGGCAAGCCCCATACCCCCGAACGCATGGCGAACCTCGTCGAAGCCCAACGGTTCTTCGACAATTTGAGGGCTAGTCCCATTGGCGCCGGGGGTAGTGACAGCATCACCGAGGCGATGGTGAAGGTGTACGAAATGATTGCCGCGCATCAGGCAACGGGCGGGGACCTCGAGCGGGCTAATATTTTACTGATTACCGACGCCGTGGCGAACGTCGACTTTCCTAAGGTCGAAGAGGCCCGCAAGAAGGTCGACGCGAGAGTGGACGTGGTACTAAACGCGGTTACGCTGGGCGACCTAAATAAAGACGTGCAAAAGTTGGTGAAAATGCAGGGCGGCCAAGGGGTTGGTAAGCTTGGGCGTGTTTACCACGAGCATCTTCCGTACGAAGAAATTCGGCGGCTCTTAAACGATGCCGCCCACCTCGACCTGCTCAAGGAAACGGCCTCTCTCTACGACACGATGGCCGATTCCTCCATCGGTAGCGCGGCGCTCGTGCGTTTGAAGCAGCTCTTAGTGGGGGTCAGCGCCGCGAAAGAGGTGAGCGAGCGCCTTGCCGACAACGAGGCCAAGGAGCTATTCCGGCAGCTCTCGTCGCTTCGGGAATTGAAATCTGAGTCGTCGCTCGACCAGGCCATGGAGCTGGTCTTAGGCATCCTTAACGGTCCCGTGTCCGCCACCTGGAGCCAATCCGAGCGCCAGAAGTTCATGGGCCGGGTGCTGGGTACGCTGGAGCACGCCTTTGGCGCCTCGAGGGAAACGGTGCTTTCACGACTAAATTCAGCCCAACGCGCGGCCATCAAGAAAGCCCTGGGTTTATAAACCCCTAGTCCTTTTTCTGTACCCGTTCGGCGGAGACCACGCCGGGGATGGAGTTTAACTTGGAGAGGATGGTTTTAAGCTGAGCCAGGTCGGCAATCGTGAGGGAGAACAGGCAGACCGCGCGGCGGTCCTTGGTCGTCCCGATCCGGGCGTTGGTGATGTTCACCTCGTGCGCGCCAATAGCTTCGCTCATCTCGCCCAGTAGCCCCGGGCGGTCAGCACACACGATGCGGATCTGCACCTTGCGCTCGGCCTTCGTGCTTAAGTCCCAATCGATGTCGACCAGACGGTTGGGATCGGTGCCGAGTACCTTCGGGCAGGCTTTGGCGTGCACGCTGATACCGCGGCCGCGGGTGATGAACCCAATGACGTTGTCGCCCGGCACGGGGCTACAGCAGCGGGCAAATCGCACGAGCAGATCGTCGACCCCGCGTACCTTAACTGAATGTTTTTCCTTGCTCTTCCTGGCCGCCTCTTCCGCGATGCGCTCCATCGGCTGCTTTTTTTCGGCGGGCTCGCTCGATTCTTTGTGAGTTACGCGGGTGAGGATCTTCTTGGACGAGATTTTGCCGTAACCAACCGACGAGAAGAGATCTTCGACCGTCTTTAAAGAAAACCCTTCGGCGATCTTTTTTAGCGATCCGTCTTTCACCATTTGGGCCAAGCTCACGCCGTCGCGGCGGAAATCTTTATCGAGAATGTTCTGACCGGACATCTTCGATCGCTCGTGCTCCATCGCTTTGATGTAAGAGCGGATCTTATTCTTGGCGCGCGAGGTTTTTACAATCTTGAGCCAGTCCTTATTTGGAGTCTGGTTTACCGAGGTGAGAACCTCAATCGAATCGCCGCTCTTTAATTTGTATTTGAGCGGCACCATGCGCGAGTTGACCTTGGCCCCAATGCAATGGGTGCCAAGATCGGTATGCACCGCGTACGCGAAGTCGAGCGGCGTGGCCCCTTGAGGAAACTCCATCACGCGCCCCTTGGGGGTGAAGACGTAAACGTCTTCGGTGAACAGATCGAGCTTCACCGTCTCTAAGAACTCGGTGTTGTCGCTGACCTCTTTGTTCCATTCCAAAAGGCGATTTAGCCAAGAAAATCGTTCCTGATCCTGACCTCCCGCCCTTCCTCCCTCTTTGTAGGCCCAATGGGCGGCGATACCGCGCTCAGCGGTATCGTGCATCTCGTGGGTGCGGATCTGAATCTCGATTCGCTCGCCACCGGGGCCAATAACCGTAGTGTGTAACGACTGGTACAAGTTGGCCTTCGGGATCGCGATGTAATCTTTGAAGCGGCCGGGAACCGGCGTCCATAAACTATGGATTAGTCCCAGCGCGCCGTAGCACTGCTCGACCGATTCCACCAAGATGCGAAAACCGGTGATATCGTAAAGCTGATCGAAGGTGAGGGACCGACGTTCCATCTTCTGGTGGATGCTGAAAAAATGTTTCGGGCGGCCCGACACCGAGGTATTGGGGTAGCCGTGATCGCGGATCGCGGCCTGGATCAGCGCCTGTACGTCGGCGGTGTACTTCTCCCGCTCCTTCATCTTTTTGGCGACCTGGGTGACCAGCTTGTAATAAATCTCGGGTTTGGTGTAGCGCAGCCCCAGGTCTTCCAGTTCGCGTTTCACCGACGACAGCCCTAAGCGATTGGCCAGTGGGGCGTAGATGTCCAAAGTTTCTTGCGCGATGCGGGCCTGCTTTTCCGGCTTTAGGTGCTGCAGCGTGCGCATGTTGTGGAGCCGGTCGACCAGCTTCACGAGGATCACGCGGATGTCCTTCGCCATGGCCAAGATCATCTTGCGGAAGTTTTCCGCCTGTTTTTCTTCGGAGGTCTGGAAAGTGATTTTGGAAATTTTCGTAAGTCCATCGACGAGTCCCGCGATCTCGGGGCCGAACTCTTTTTGGATCTGTTCCGGGGTCGCGACCGTGTCCTCCACCGTGTCGTGGAGTAATCCCGTGGCTACCGTAGTCGAGTCGAGCTTAAGCTCGGCCAAAATATGCGCGACCTGCAGCGGATGGTAGATGTACGGCTCGCCGCTCGTGCGCCGTTGCCCCTGGTGGGCCTTGAAAGAAAATTGGTACGCCTTGCGGATGATGTCGAGGTCTGCATCGGGGTGGTGAACGAGCACGACGCGGCAAAGCGCTTCCAACGTTTCCGCTTCCTGTGCCCCGACGCCCTCGATCGTCATCGGAAGAATGGCGTCACTCATAGGTGACACTCCTTCTTCACGATTTCGCGAAGCTTCACGTACGTCTCATTAAGATCGTGGTTGGTGAGGTGGAAATCGAACCAATGGCTTTCGGCGATCTCAGCGCGGGCATTGGCCAGGCGATGTTGAATAGACTCTTCAGTGTCACCCTGACGGGCGCGCAGACGGCTCTCCAGCACTTCGATGGACGGCGGATGGATAAAAATAGTGAGCGACTGCACGGGATAAATTCCCTTTAGGCTCTTGGCCCCTTGCACGTCGATGTCAAAGAGCAGGTGTTTACCGCGTTTGAACCCTTGCTCGATGGTACTACGATCGGTGCCGTACAGCCGGTTGTGGACAAAGGCCCATTCGGCGAAGTCGCCTTCCTCGATCTTCGCTTTGAAATCCTCGTCGCTCACGAAGTGGTAGTGAACGTCGTCGACTTCGTTAGGACGGCGCGGACGGGTCGTCGTCGAGATGCTGAGCGAAATTTGCGGAAACTCTTTGAGAAGCATCGTGCAAAGCGTGGTTTTGCCGCCACCACTCGGGGCAGCCA
>JAYUBV010000319.1:0-1714 GCA_043740655.1 Pseudomonadota bacterium
GGGCAGCTCTTTAAGCGATGCCGTACGCATGCGGTTGACCAGGTTGGCCATCATGGCGGGGGTGAGGCTGGCGCCACCGCCTAAGTTCTGCGCGAAATCCAGCGCCATTCCCGACTGCACAAAATCCAGCAGCGAGTTTTGCGAGATTTCGGGAAGAAACGAATCCGAAGCGAGCGCCTTGCCCGTCAGCAGCATCGTCATGTTGTTGTCGTGCCCATCGAACTGGGACGACATGTAGACCCCCTTCAGCAGCGACATCATGTCGCCGTGGTCCTTCCAGAGCTTCTCCACTAACGGTGTGCAGAAATGCAGATGCCCGCGCCGATCGCGGATGGGGCGCATCAACGTGTCGTCGGTGCCCTCCGCAAAGTTGGTCTTAAGCCTAGCCTCGGTTAGCTTTTTGGAACGAGGGTCAAACCAGTAGTACGAATCGATGCCGCCGCCTACGAGGTAGAGGATAAGGAAGTGATCCCGATCTTCAGTTTCCAAAGCGGCACGCAGCAGCGACGTGGGCAGAAGGCAGGCCGCCCCCAGGGTCAGGGAACTCTTTAGAAAATCGCGTCGGCTTAGGTTCGTCATTAGTGCTGCAGCAGAAAGTAAGGGTTTAAGAAAAGGGTCCGAAACATCATTTCGATTCGGTCGCGGGGAGAAAGTGCGGCGTACTGGGTCTTCGTCACCTCGGCGATCCACGCCGGCCCCTCCTCCTCGGGGGAGTTAAACCCCGTTACGATCTCAAAGAGCCGCTCGGCGGAATCGCGCAGTTCGGCGGGTTTTCCGTAAAGACCGGGTTCGCACAGCTTCACGATCAGGGCGGCCAAGGGCTCGCGCAGGGGCACTTCGCGGCTGCGGCAACTGGCGATGCTCAAGGTGGGATCGGTAAGCCGTACGGTCAGCGGTTCTTTGCGGACCCTGCGATCGCAGAGGTTCCCCATTCGGTCCGCCAGACTTCTTAGCGTTAACTCCCACGCAAAGGTATTGAGGGCGTTCACCGCGTGGCTGGACTCCATCAGGAAGGCTTCTAACGCGGGCTGGAAGCGCGATCCCAGCAGCTGCGCAAAGTTAGTAGTGCGCGGCTGAAAGTCTCCGATTACCCCGGCCAGGACGAAGCCGGGCTTAATCGAGAGTTCGCTCAGAAGTTTTTGGTAGCGCGTGTTTTCGTCGTTGGAGTGGTTCGCCTGCGTGGCATCTAATTTTTTATATTCGGCAATCGTGGCCGCCGGCGGCCGGCAACCCGGTTTTTCGTGGAAGAGTCGCAGGCTCAATCGATTTTCCATCGCCTCGTAGCCGACCCATTCGCCGACCTTGGCGTCGGCCCGCGTGACGAACCCGAAAACGATCAGCGTAAACAGTAAGGCCTGCACGGTCTTCATGGGTGGCCCTTAAGCCCTTCCATCCAATCCAGAAGCCGTTGGCTGTCGCGCGTGGAGAGGGGAGGTTTTCCGTAAGGCATGCGTTTTTTTGGATCGCTACTAAAGAGCCGGTCCTTGACGATGCGGTAGCTTTCCTCTGGAGAGAGGGGATTCCCATCCGCCCCGTCGTGGTCTAGCCACAGCTGACCTCCCTTTCGCTCCACGAGATCGCTAAAGTTAATGTTGAGCGATTTGTCGTCGTGGCAGCTTAGGCACTGCGTCCGTAACACCTTGAACACGCCGCAGGGGATCCGGCGCGGCGTTTGCCCCGCGGCCGTGTCGTAGCAGGAGTCTGGATCCGGATT
>JAYUBV010000320.1:0-5860 GCA_043740655.1 Pseudomonadota bacterium
GCTTCAGAAACCTGCAGCCCCCGCAGAATGGTTTCTGCTTTCACGTGCTCTTGGTAAGAATGCTTCACCAAGTCTCCGGCTTCATCCATGTCGCGTAAAAGATTGTAGAGCACGGCCTCTTCGGCACGCGAGTGGGGGACCATCTTATCGGCCACTTCCGCGATTAGGGCTTCGCGTTGTTTCGGCTCTTCGGCGGCGGCAAGCTGACTAAGTGCCGCTTTTAGATTCACATGTTCGTTTTTTAAAATATCGTAAATATTCATACTGTCTCCAAGGTGAGACGCCTAAGGCGCCGTTACGCAAGGATAAAGCAAACGGCGAGCCAAAATCTTTTGCCGCAGGCACGGGCCAAATTGGTATAAGGCCCCGTGGCCCTAAAACCCTTCGCCAAAGTGAACATTGAGATCAGCAATATCTGCAACTTACAGTGCAGTTTTTGCCCCGAGGTGGTGCGGACTAAGAAGCTGATGGACGTGGAGCTGTTCCGCGAGGTCATCGGTCAGGTTTCCCGCGTGGCAAAGCTCGTGACCTTTCACCTGATGGGCGATCCGCTGGTTCACCCGAAATTGGCGGAATTAGTGGAGCTGACCCACGAGCGCGGGCTGCAGATCTACCTCGTCACTAACGGCGTTTTGCTGGGCGAAAAAGAGAAAGAGATCCTGCTGCATCCGGCGTTCCGCCAGGTCAGCTTTTCCCTCCACAGCTTCGCCGATAATTTCCCCGGTCGCGATCCGTTGCCGTACCTCGAAAAGATTTTCGAGTTCACCGAACTGGCCTTTGCCAAACGGCCGGACCTGTACGTGAACTACCGGCTATGGAATCTGACGTCGCCGCGCGGAAAAGAAACCAACAACGTGGAAGTGCTGGAGCACATCGAAAAACGTTTCCACGTCGGGTTGCCGCGGACTTGGGTTCAGAATGAAAATGGACGGGCGCAGAAGAGTTATCCGGTTAAACAGCGGCTCTACCTTCACTTCGACACCGAGTTCGTGTGGCCCGGAGCCGATTTGCCGGTGATTGGAACGCAAGGCACCTGCCAAGGGCTGAGCAATCACTTCGGCATTCACGCCGACGGTACGGTAGTGCCGTGCTGTCTCGACAAAGAGGCGGCGATTCCGCTCGGAACTCTAAAGACGCAAAAACTAGAAGACATCTTGGCCGGAGAACGGGCGCGGGCGATGCACGCGGGTTTCCGGAACGGAAAGCTGGTCGAAGATCTCTGCCAACGCTGCCAGTACATCGAGCGCTTCCAACCGCGAACTATTGGCTGACATTCAGACACTGTTCCACGCCGGGGGCCGCGGGGGATTTGCAGTGCGGGCAGGGTGACGCAATCACCCGGGTCAGTCCGGTCCAGAAACAGTAAATGTTGAGGTTGGTATTGCGGATGACGACCGCGATGGTTACGGCGAGCATGATGACCATTAGGATGTACTCCAGGATGGCTTGGCCGCTTCGGCCCCGATTACGTCTCAACCGCATCGTATTAGTTTATCAAATTAACGATGCGGATAGGTTAATCGCCGCATGTCCCAGGATCGAATGGACAATTCCACCCGTCCGCCACCGGAGCAGCGAGAGCCACATCCCCGCCACAAAGGTATAAAAGACCTGAAACGACGTTAGGGCCGGCCCCAAGGTCTCCCAGTTTTGGACGTGCCAGATGGCAAAAGCAAGCGACGACGCCCAGCCCGCGCACGGAAACGGGTTGGTGGGGGTAAGCATTTTGCCACCGAAGCGGACGTCGATGAGATTGTAAAACCAGCCGCGAAACAGCAGCTCCTCGCCTACCGGAACGAGCAATAGAAACCACAGGCGGTCCGAAGCGCTGCCCCCCATGACTACCGAGGGCCCCGGGCGCAAAAGCCAGCCGTAGAGCAGAGCGATTCCCGCCGGAATCACGTAGGTCAACCACGGATTGATATCCGGCGGCGGAAAGGTGGATTCGACCTTGGGCCGTTTGATGTTTGAGCTTAGCCAGAATAGGGAGGCAAGTAGCGTAAATCCCCAGTGTGGGGGCACGAACCAGACCGGCGCGTCCATTAGCGCAGAGAGGCAAAATCCCACAAAGTGCGAGGCGGGGAGAAACGAGATCATCAGCGCAATGCCACCGATAACGGAGACCACCAGCAACTCAGAATAGCGGGAAAGGCCTCGAATTGCCGTCATAAAGGATAGTTCTACCAGTCTTTGGTATAGTCCGCGCGTGGAAACTCCGTCCCACATTCTGTTGCGCGGCCCGAATTTTTTGGGCGATCACGTGATGGCATTCCCTTTCTACCGCGGTTTGCGGGAGCTATATCCACGCGCGAGAATTACGTGGCTCGGCCCTGCCGCTTTTTCGGCACTGTCGCCGGAAGGAACCGGGTTCGAGGTGCTACCGTACCGTAAGGGAATGGCATCGGAGCTGCGCGCACGCCACTTCGATTTGGCGATTGGGCTTCCGGCCTCGGCCTCGTCGGCGTTTTTATTTTGGTCGGCTCGGATTCCCCACCGCGTCGGTTTTGCCGAAACCGCGGCCATTCCGTTTCTCACCTATCCATTGCGCTGGCGGGGAAGAAATTCGGGGCGTCACAAAAGTGACCTCTATAACGACCTATTGCTGGAGCTGGGGGGCCACGCGATAGCACGTAGTACGACCCCGGCGGCTAATCCTCTTCCTCTAGGCCGCCCTAGAATCGTCGTGGCCCCCGGCGCCTCTTTGCCGTTGCGCGAGTGGCCTTATTTTTTAGAGCTCATCGTGTGGCTTCGCCGGGAGTACCCGCAGAAAAAAATTACGGTGGTGGGAAGCCACGCCGAATCCGTTTGGGGGCGGAGACTCGCGCGGCTTGGCGATGCGGAGGTGGAAAATTTGGTGGGCAAAACGGATTTGGTCCAGCTGGTGCAACTGATGAAGGAGGCCGCCTTCGTGGTGGCCAATGACTCCGGCCCCGCCCACGTGGCGGCCTCGGTGGCAGGAGCGCCTACTTTCGTGATGTTCGGTCCCGGCGACCCGGCCTACGTGTTGCCGCCCGGCGGAAGGGCCACGGCCATCCGGCGCATCGATCTGGCGTGTAGCCCGTGCGAAAGCGCAGTTTGCCGGGCACCGGTGAAAAAGGTTTGCCTGAATGCGTTACCGCTAGAAACGGTGATTGACGCCATCGCGAACCAAGGCAAAAATTCACTTTAAAAGAGAGGAACTAAATGATGACGGCGAAGAGAGTGGCATTGGCGGTAGCGGCATTGGTCTGGATGACGGCGCAGGCCGGTGAAACTGCGCCCGCGGCCCCCGCCCCCGCAGCCACTCCGGTGGCGGAAGCTGCGGCGAACCTGTCGCCCGAAGCGGTGGCCATCAAGACAAAGATGGAGAAGCTATTCGAAGCCTCTAAGTCCGTGAACGGTACCGGTAAGGACACCGCCCGAAAACAGATCGAAGGGGCGATGGACTGGGAGAAAATCGCGAGCTCCTGCTTGGGCCCCCCGCAGTGGAAGAAATTGGCCGCCAAGGACCGCCACGAGTTTCAGTCGCTGTTAAAGGAGGTCATCGTTAAGACCGCTTACACGCGCATGGACACTTTCTGGGACAAGACGACCTACACGTTCAATAAGATTGATATCAAGAGTGGCGACGCCCACGTCGTCAGTAAATTCAATGCGTCGGGTGACATCCTCACGCTGGATTACTACCTGGCAAAAAAGGGTGGCGAATGGTTGGTGTACGATATCTCCTACGAGGACAACCGTTACAGTACCAACATCAACGAACAGCTAACGGCCTTCCTACGGGAAAAGTCCTTCGCGCAACTGCTGAACAATCTGAAAAAGCGCCGCGACGAACTGGCTAGCGGCAAACCGGCGAAGAAAAACGGCTAATCAGTGCGAATTGTAGCTTTCACCGCCCTTTCGATTTTAGTGACGAGCTGTTCGTTGCGGACGCTGGGGCCAGTTCCCGTGCGGATTGAATTGCGGACCGCTTCCGCGATCGCGGAGCCACGCGCGGGCTCGCGTTCGCCACCGTACGATAAGATGAGCTGTTACTTGTTGCGCGCCAGCGCGACGTCCATCGCCAGTCAGCTCAGTACCGACGTGACTCGTGGGCGTACCCTGACCTGCCTAGATTTGGGGGGGAGGTTCAATAAAGCGGTCACGATCACGCAGGCCAAGGGCGCCAACTCTTTACCCGTGCCGACGGGTCAGGTGGTGATCGAGTTTCTGGGCGTAAAATCGTCGCTGGGTGATTGCGCGGGGAAAACTCTCGACGAGATCTGGGGCGCCGGAGATCCGGAAATTTATAGTCTGGCTCGTTACGAGGGACCGATCACGGGCGGAGAAAACCTGTCGGTACCGTTGACCTACGTGCAGGACACGACCCCGAACCGCGTGTCGGCCTGCCCATCGCCCACTCCGGCTAACGGGCCGGTGGCCACGTATTCTGGTTTCGCGGGACAGCCGGGCTCCCCGAACATCGGCTGGTCATCCGGGCCGGGCGGAAGCCTTCCCCCAAAGGACGGACTTAATAATCCCATGACCTTAAGAACGCTGCAGTTTCCGATGACCTTTACGGCTATTCCCGTCGGAACCCACGCGGAGTTGTCCTTTCTCATTGCGAAAGTTCCCGGAACCGGGAGTTTCACGATGAGGGTCGATGGGGGAGCGGGGGTGAGTGATTGCAGTAACGCCGGAACCGCGAACCCGGCGGGTCTTGGCGTTGGCTATTTCGGCAACTACATCGGATCGTGGCAAACTAATTTCCCCGAAACCCCGCAGGGCCGTTCTTACCGAAGCTCGATTAGCCCGTATAACTATCAAACGATTAGCCTCGATGGCACGGACTACTTCTATATTTCCACCCGCGCGGTATCGTCGAGTAATCTCAGCTCCTGTAGCTTTCTAAGAATTGACTCCGTGGTGATGGACTTCATCCCCTCCTTGGGACGCGGCGGCGATGTTTTCCGCGCGTGGCCCAACCTTGAAATTCACTAACCGCCGTCGACGTGCTTAATTTGCGCGCTGGGCTTTGGCCTTAAAGGTCTTCAGAACGCCCGACCCGTCGAACTCCGCCACGACGTCGTCGCCAATTTCGATGCTCTTGCGATCGGTTTTTTCACCCATCCACTTGGTGCCCTTCTTGAGGTAAAAGCGGCAGGTCTCTTCCCCCGACTCTTCGTGCGGTTTGCACCATTCGGCGTTGCCGTACTTCTCGACGAATTCTGCCTTAGTGGCTTTGCCGATTTGCGGCGTCCAGTTATTTTCCAGCTGTTCGCGGGCATCGGTGCTGGTCTGCTTTCCGGCGCAAGCGCCCAGAACTAGCAAAGCGGACATCCAGAAGGGGAGAGAGAGGGATACGTGTTTCACGTTTGTTTCCTTTCAACTTTGAGCGGCGAGGGCTTCCACTTCTTCACGCTCTTTGGGTACGCCGGAAGTTAGCACGACGGGCCCCTGAGGGGTAATCCATACGTCGTCTTCGATGCGCACCCCGATTCCTTTAAAGCGGGCCGGCCCATCCGAATCCGCTCCAAAATAAAGTCCTGGCTCCACCGTCAGCACCATGCCGGCCACGAGCGGGCGGGTTTTCTGAGGCGAAAGGTTGTATCGCCCGCAGTCGTGTACATCCATGCCGAGCCAGTGCGAGGCGCCGTGCGGATAGTACGCGCGGTAAGCCTTTTTTTCGATTAGGGACTTCGTGGTCCCCTTCAATACTTTTAGCTTCTTCAACCCTTCGGTCAAAACTTCAATGACCGTATTGTTGATCTCTTCAAACTTTTTGCCCGGTCGGGCCACGCGAATGGCCTCACGCTGCGCTTCGAGCACCAAATCGTAAACTTCGGCCTGGTCTTTGGTAAAGGAGCCGCTTACCGGAAACGTGCGCGTGATGTCGGCC
>JAYUBV010000321.1:0-5859 GCA_043740655.1 Pseudomonadota bacterium
CGAAGAGGAACCGGTGGCCGTGGTTGTAAAACGTGGCGTTCAGAACGAACGCACGTCCGTCACCGTCGTAGTTCGGATGCCACAACGACAGCAGTCGCGTGATGAAGTTCTTTTGCGTTTCGTCTAGCTGCCCCTGGTAAAGGCTGGCTAACTTCGCCAGATCCGGCGTCGCAATGCGAATCGTTCCACCCGGCTTTAAGATACGTCGGCACTCCCGCAGCCACTGCTGTGCGGCCGGATAACCTAGGTGCTCGATCACGTGTTCGGAAAAGACGTAGTCGAATGACGCATCCAGAAACGGAAGCAGTTGCGAAGCATCGAGGTGGTACACGCCCTTATAAATTTCCACATCGGTATTCAGCCAACCGGGGTGCGGAAACCCACTCGCCCCCACGTTCAACGCCTTTACTCCCGGGGTCGCCAAGTAACGGCGGAATGCCTCGGGGCTTTTGCTGCGGTAGCGGGCCGCACGAATCGCGCGTACGCATTTGGTGGCCAAAGGAATTTTTTTGATGGCTTGAGTCAAGTTCATGGGTTGGAGGATTGGTGGGCTATTTCCTCTATATTAGTTCTTTGGGTACAATAAATAAAGCGGCCCCCTAAGGCACGCCTCCCCCTTCTTTCCTGACCCAAAGCATTATTCCCCCGGCAACCATGGCGAACGTTCCGTCCATTTCGGTCTTAATCACATATTACCGCGAGCGCGAGCTGCTAACCCGTTGCCTACAGTCGTTACTGGAAGGAACGCGGGCGGTTCACGAAATCTTGGTTTACGATGACTGCTCCCCGGAACCGGCTGCCGACTACCTGCCGAGTAGCCCGTTGATCCGGGTCATTCGCGGAGAGAAAAACCGGGGCCCCAGCGCCGGACGCAACGTTCTGCTAAGCGCCGCCACGGCGGACTACGTTCACTTTCATGACTGTGATGATTGGTTCGCGGCGGACTGGTGCGCCAAGGTATGGCAAGCGATTCAGTCTTCCGGCGCCGACGTCGTTTACACCGAGATCGATTCCTACCGCCACGGCCAGCTCTTTGGCAAAAACGTCCTCGAGATTGCAAAGGTAACCGAGGGGATGGACCTCGTGTCCTTCTCCTTGAGTCACGCCTTACTCCCGCTGTCCGGAACGTATCGCACTGCTTTTCTCCGCCGCATCGGCGGCTACCGTGAAGAGCTGTGGCAGTCGGAAGACTTCGAATTCCACGCCCGGCTGGCGATGGCTGAACCGAGGGTCACGGTTTTGAACGAATCACTGGCGTTCATCGAGGTGCGCGATCAGTCGCGAAGCCAGAAGCAGCTCGAAGTATGGCAGTGGAGACTGGCTTCACTCCGCCTTTTGTTTTTGGACCTCGCGCCGAAATATTATCCCGCCTTCGTCGAAGCCCTTTGCAAGACCGGCTGCCGACTCTACGAGCTGGGCGATTCGGCCTCGGCACGCCAAGCCTACGATCTGGCGTTACAGCTGGGGGCCCCCCGCTACACGGGGCGTTCATTCTCGTTTCGTTGGCTGGCGCGGGCCTTGGGCCCGTTGAGCGCCGAGTGGGTGGGCGTTCAGATGCGCAGTTTAAGGGGCCGACGATGAATGCCGCGCAAACGTCCAAGCAGCCGCACGCGCGGAAAAGCTTACAAGCGATCATTGACTGGCGCGTGTTCTACGCCAATACCGGCGGAGCCTTGCGCATGATGCGGGAAATTTTACCGCGCATGGCGGAGGACTACGGCGTCTCGGTGGGCTACCTCTGACGCGCGCGCCGGAACGAACCTCCAGCCGTCTCGCAATCGTTCGATATCAAGCTGCCGTTCCCGTACTCGATTCTGCCCGAGATCCCGCTGCGCGAAGTTCAATGGATCAAGAAACTGACGCGCCTGGAAGGCACCGTATTCCATACGCCGCTCTATTCGATCTGCCCGGCACCCTTGCCGACCGTGGCCACCATCTACGATCTGATCACCGAGATCTTTCCGGAGCAAAGCCCCGGCCCGCACTTCAACCAGATGCGCGAAAACAAAGCCTCCCTTATCCGCAATGCCAGCCGGCTGATTGCCATCTCGAAATCGACCGCAAACGACCTCACCCGCCTCTTCGGCGTTTCGCCGGATCGCGTGGACCACGTGCCGCTCGCGGTGGACTCCGCCTTCTTCGCCACCAAGCCCTCGGCGCAAGAAACGGACAGCCTCCGGTTAAGATTGCCGTCGGCCCCGTTTCTGCTCATCGTAGGCGGCCGCGAAGCCCACAAAAATTTTCTCCGGTTCGTGGACGCGTACACCGGGTCCTCGCTCGTAAACGATTTCAACGTCGTGGTGACGGGGGAAACGTGGAGTCCCGCGGAGCTGCGCCGGCTCGCCGATCCGGCACTGGCGAAACGGTTTCACAACCTCGGCAAGGTCGATGACGTCGCCTTGCGCGCGCTTTACCACCTGGCAGCGGCACTAGTGTACCCCTCCTACTACGAGGGGTTCGGACTGCCGGCGCTAGAAGCGTTAGCGGCGGGCACTCCGCTAGCCGTTTCCCACGCCAGCAGTTTGCCCGAGGTGGTGGGCGACTGCGGCTATTACTTCAATCCGTTCGATGCCGGGGAAATGGCTAAGCAGATTCGCAATGCCACCGATGCCGGCCGCGCTTGCGCCCAAACGAAAAACGGCCAGGCCCGGGCTCGTCAGTTTACCTGGGACGAGACCGCGCGCCTGACCGCTCTCACTTACGAAAAAGCACTTTCGCGCTAATGCCGCCTAGTTCTCCATCTCTTCTACGATGTTCAAAGCACGGCCGTTCATCGAACGGACGTGCAGCAGAAACTTGCCCTTAGGCAGATGCTTAAGCGGAATCTTCTTCTCGAAACGGGGACGGGAGCTTGCTTCGAGCGTTCCTTCGACCTTTTCCATAATTGGCTGCACCACGAGCACGTCGGGGTACGAAAGGATCTTTACCTCCTTCATTCGCATCGAGCCATTCGGGAAGTTCCCCGCGAGGTAAAGCGTCGGTCCGGCCCCCCCACGCTCTTCTAGAATCATGGCCTCTTCGACCGGGGCGTATGTGTAGTCGTCCTGCTCGGGACGGGTCGCCGCCACTACCGGCAGTTCACCCAAAGACTTGCCCGTCGTCGCGTCTTTCACTTCGTAACGGCCTTTCGGCACCAGATTCAATTCCACCACCTGATTGAACGGGACCACCATGTCCATACAGACGCCACCGTAGCGGTAAGCCCTTTGTTTGATTACGATTTTTCCGCCACCCTTAGTGGTGGATACCGGGCCTAGCTTATGACAAGTATCCGGAAATTCACCAGAGATCACGATTTGCACGTGATCGTTATCGTCGAATCCTATGGGGATGAAAGCCCGTTGGATGGGCACCGGAATCAACTCCGGCTGAGTTTTTGGATCGCTATCGCCCGCAAAAACCGGGGAGATCACTAGGAACGTGAGAAACACCGCTAATTTAGACTTCATGGTAAATCCTTTCTGTAGCTACCAACACCTGGAATCCCCGGATACTCCTCGGGGGGGGCTATAGAAAGACACGCCACATCATTCCCTGTTTTTGTTGTTGAGCGTTTAGCGGCCGTTGGCTACACTCCCGGACTTCGATGGCGGATCGTCTAATGGTAGGACTGCAGACTCTGACTCTGCTAATCTAGGTTCGAATCCTAGTCCGCCAATTCTTCGCTGGAAAACGCTACGCGTTTTCTAGGCTACGAATTGCAAGCAACCTCCCTACACAGTTTTAAAAGAAAAGAATTGGCGGACTACCCTTCCTCGATCTCGCGAGGGTCGCAGTCGTTACACGTCCATGCATCGACCGTGGGAGTTGTGTTGCGCGATCTGGATTACCAACGAATCCGTCGCACATAATTTGGAACGATATTTTAAGACGAGCTCCGGGAGATGTTTTGCTCGGAAACACCTATTTTCGCCAACGCAGTTTTAGCAAAAAAAATCGGCGGAGTGGAGTTGCCTCCAGGCTCCGCCGACGGGGAAGAATTTTCTTATATGGGAATTATTTGATCATGGTGTTGTCGATCCAGCCGTTAGCCGAATAGACGTCGCTGTACACGCCGAATTTCTTCGGACGGGCGCAGCCCTGGCCCCAGCTGACAACGCCGATAAGGACATTGTTGCCGGAATTGCCCTTCATCATGAGCGGGCCACCGCTGTCACCCTGGCAGGAGTCCTTGCCGCCCTTTTCGAAGCCGGCGCAGATCATCCGCTGCGTAATTTTGCTCGGATAGGCTGCTTCACAGTTCTTGGCGTTCACCATCGGAACATCGACCTTCATCAGCTTCGCCGAAGCGCTGCCGCCTTCGGATGTGGTTCCCCAACCGGCCGTGGTAGCTAGCGGGGCCTTGTCTTCTTCATCCGGCAGATCCAAAGTTTCGTGGTTCAGGCCGATCGGCTGCATTTTGGAATCACCGTCCAGCTCGATCAGAGCGTAGTCGTAATCCGTTTTCGAACTGTCGTAGTCGGGATGCGAGATGATCCGTTTCGCCTTGAACGATTCGGTATGCTCGCCTTGTTTCACCATGCCCAAACGCACGTTCAGCGTCGACACCGTCGCGCCACGCGTGCAGTGGGCCGCCGTCAGTACCCAGTTCTTTGCAATGAGGGAGCCGCCGCAGAAGTGGCGAGTTCCTCTTTGGAGAGAAACTATCGAAGGAAGCTCACCGGGGTTTACTTCAACACCACCAATAATCCGATTCGAAGAAGCGGACGCAAACTGAGGAGCGCAGACAAAGGCAATGAGAAGCCAGATCCTCAAGGACATGAATTCCTCCGGTTAGATTTTTAGGAAAAAACTGAATGGGGCTCGAGAATTGAGCGAGCGTGAGCTTTGTACGCAATAAGAATAAACGTGAAAATGAAAACGTGCGCGGCAAACTCATCGCTCCCATTAACATCCGTCGTCAACGGATCTGAGGCGAAATAATGATGAGGACCTTCCTTGCTAAGGAAGACCCTTTTCTATTACAAGGGCAAGCGTGGTGAGCGAAGCGACTCTTGGGCTCCGCCACGTAATTTTCAGGAGCACACAATGGGATTCTCAACTGGGTTTTATTCGGTAGCTGCCACTCTGGTACTCACCCTCCCTTTCAATGCCTTTGGCGAAATCACCTTCTTCCACGGCCGTGACGTCGTCGCGGACTTCGAAAATTTTTTAGGCACGTCGGGCGATTTCAACCACACCTACTTGGGCGAAACCGAAGCCGGCAAACCTTGCCGTTTCGTCGTCGCGAAAAAAGGGAAGCAGTTCGTTTTCACGCCGGGAGTTCCGGTAGCTGGCGTCGAAGCCGAGTATAAGAACAACAAGCTGGCGAAGGCCAAATCGTACGTCGTCTCTTCCGTGAACATGAAAGACGTGAACGGAGGAATCGACGGCAACAAACTGTGGTCGAGCTACTTCATCGATCGCGAAGCGGAGTTTTTTATCCACGGTCAGTTCGGCGTGGCCTTCAGCCTCGAGCTCGAAAAAAACGATCGGGGCAAGCTGACGCGTTTCGCGTTTCGTAAAACCCGCCAAGAGGATTTGGGGTACTTTCCTCTCGGTAAGCTCGAGTGCCTCCTGACGCCGTAACGCGCAGAAACCTTACTCACCAAGCGATTCCACGTCCTTCGCGGTAACGGTGCTTCCAGGTTGGCATTTTATATGCAGCCTCTGGGAGTGAACCGTTTTCCACGAAAGGACGTTCTTATGGGTCGCCAGACCACGAGCACCGCAGCAACCATCTTTTGGGCGGTCGATGCCTTTCACGAAAAGCCTATAACGCAGCTCCATTGCTTCGAAGCGATCACGAAGCTCTTTGGAAAACGTAAGATAAAGGTTCAACCGGTCAGCATTCTGTCACTCGGAAGATACAACCCGGAG
>JAYUBV010000322.1:0-5851 GCA_043740655.1 Pseudomonadota bacterium
CCGCCAACTACATGCAGACCCTCGCCAACTCGGGGGCCCTGCCGGCCAAAACTAAGACTTTAATGAGCCTCATTGGCTCCACGGCCAGCACGCGCCAAAATATCGTGAGTAACCTGGCCATTTTGGATCCGCCGGACGAGACCTGGAAGAGCAAGGAGTTCGAGAACTTTTTTCGGGAGTTGCAGCAAAACTTCGACATCGAAGTGCGCTTCCGTACACTCGACCGTAAGCTTTCGCTTATCCAAAACAACATCGAACTGCTGGCCGATCTGGTCTCTACGAAGAAGACCCATCTGCTGGAGACCCTAATCATCGTCCTGATTGTAGCCGAGATCCTTCTGGCCTTTTTCCGGCTTCATTAGTAAAAATTCACCCTATGGCAATGCGATACCTCATTCGGCGCGAAAAGGCTGAAAACCTCCACGAACTTGAGGCGGAAGTCTCCGGTCTCCAAGAGAAACTAGGCGCCCCGGCGGCCGATTTGCGCTGCGATATCCCCGTCGTGCTGACGGAGAAACGGTACTTCCAGCTGCAGTTTCTGACACGGAAGACCGCAACGGGCTGGGTCTGGGTATGCCCGTCTATCGAGCTGGTCGCTGAAGATGAAAAAGGGCTCGTGGCATTGATGGCTAAATTCCAGCTTCAGAAGCCGGAGCATTTGGCTCATCTTTAACTGTCATTGCGAGGCCTCGAAGAGGCGTCTGCCCGGCTCGCAAGGACTACTTTTTCTTCACGTAAACCTTCGTCATCTTATCGCCCTGCTTGATCTTCTTCACGGCGTCGATGCCCTTGGTGACCATCCCGAAGACCGTGTAGCTACCATCCAGGTGCGGATGACGGCCGAGTGAAATGTAGAACTGGCTGTCGGCAGAGTCGGGGTCCTGCGCGCGGGCCATGGCCAGAGAGCCTTCCACGTGCTGCTTGGAGTTGAACTCCGCCTTCAGATTCTTGCCCGAACCACCGGTGCCGTTGCCCTTAGGATCGCCGCCCTGAACGACGAAGCCCGGAACCACGCGGTGAAAGTTCAAACCGTTGTAGAAGCCTTGATCGGCCAATTCAGTAATGCGAGCCACCGTTTTAGGGGCATCGTTAGAATATAGGTCCGCTTCAATAGTTCCGTGTTCGGTTTCGATGACTAGCATGCTGCCTCCTATGGCTGCGCCACTCTGCGGCGACTGATTATCGTCCTGCTTACTGCAAGTGCAGGAAACCAGGAACAAAGAGAATGAGACTAAAAGTGTGGTGGAGATACGGCTGATGAAAGGTTTCATGAGGCGTAAGCCTAAAGGGCTTGTAAGAAATCGGCAATCAGATCGTTCTTGTCTTCGAGCCCTACGCTGACCCGAACCAGGTTATCCAATACCCCAAGTTTGACTCTATCGGCCGGCGCAATCGCCGAATGCGAGGTCGTGACCGGCCGGGTGACCAGTGACTCCACACTGCCCAACGACGGAGCCACGAAGGGGATCCTGAGCCGGCTTAGGAACTGGTCGGTCTCCTGGGCCGTCCCGGCGTACTCGAACGCGATCATGCCGCCAAAACCGCGAAAATATTCCCGCGCCCTTTGGTGGTGCGGATGGGACGTTAGCCCCGGGTAACGCACATTCTTGCACTTAGGGCTCGCGGTCAGGGCCTCCGCCAAAGCCATAGCATTTTCCTCGTGCATCTTCATGCGCGCCGCCAGGGTCTTGATACCGCGGTTAAGCAGGAAGCAACTATGGGAGTCTAGCGATCCGCCCAGGTGGTTGAGCAGCAGGCGGGTCTTATCGACCAGCGCCTTCTTACCCGCCACCACCCCCGCGATCACGTCGGAATGGCCGTTTAAGTATTTGGTCGCGCTGTGCAAAACGAGGTCGAAGCCCAACTGCGAGGGGTTAAATAGGTAAGGAGAACAAAAGGTGTTGTCGATGACGAGCAACGCCCCGGCCTTTTTGCCCAGCTCCACAATCTTGGCTAAATCTGGAATCTTCATCAACGGATTGGAAATCGCTTCTACGTAAAGCACCGTCGGCTTACGGGTGAGCTCCCGCTCGAGCCCCGCCAAATCGTCGATGTCGAAAGTGGAATACGTCCGCCCGAGCGTTTCAAAATCTTCCGTCAAAAAGGCGTGGGTACCGCCGTAGAGTGCCGACTGTGCGACCAAGTGCCCGCCCTTGGGGACCAGCGCCAGTAGCGCAGTGGTAATCGCGGCCATACCCGAGGCGGTAACCAGCGCCTCCTCGCAGCGCTCTAGCGCCGAAAGTTTCTCCGCCAAGGCTAGGTGGTTGGGCGTATTGCTCAAACGCGTGTAGCGGACCGAATCGTAGGATTTTGCGCCCGACACTTCGTAGGTGGAGTTTTGAAAGATGGGCATGCCCACCGCCCCTTCCAACCCCGGACGTTTTTCGCCCGCGTGGATGGAGTTAGTTTGAAAACCAAAACTTTTCGACTCGTTCATATAACCTCGATGAGTAAGCGGTTCGGTTCCTCGTGCAACGGCAAAGCCTTTAATTGCGTTCCCACGCAGGGGCCGCCGACGCATTTTCCCGTTTCAATTTCGTATAGCGCGCCGTGCATCTGACACTGGAGGAAGGCCATGTCGTACGAAAAAAACTGATCGTCTTCCAGGTCCAGCGGGATGGGCAGGTGCATGCAGAGGTTTTCGTAGGCGAAGAACTTTCCGTTCTTCTTCACCACGAGCCCCTTGAACTTCTTTCCGTCGCGACGCCCCTCGAAGGACTTGGCGTGCCCTTCCTCGAACCCACGTTTTGAAACCTCGCAGAAGGTTTTCTGGCGGTTCAATGGACCCCTTCCGCCGTTGCCGGCGGCAGCTCGCGCCGTTGGCGAAAGCCTTCGTGGTAGCCGTGGGTAAACTGGATGTCGCGCTCGGGGTACTTCCAACACCAGAAGGATTCCCCGTTATCGAAGTCGACCAGCCACAACCCCTTGGATTGTAGCCCCAGCCGTTGAAGTTTTTGTTGCCATTCCGTGATGCAGTCGCGGATTTCCGATTCAACGGCAGCTTTTTTCTCTGAATCAGTGAGGTAGGAGTAGCGGGTACCGAGATCGCGGACCTTTTCTTCGGCCGCGGCGGTCACCCTGCGCACGAGGGGCAGTAGCGCCCTGGCTTCTGGGAGGGTGAAGAGTTTCTTGCCGTCGATTTCGATGATATCGGCCACTGCCGCCGAAGATAGGCCGCGTACTTGCGACTTGCAAGAATTGCTAGCAACTCACCAGCCCCGTAGGTTAGTCGATGGTGACCCAAATCACGGTCACGTTGTCGGAGTGGTGCACCTGCGCGGCCTCGTCGACCAGCACCTCCACCAGCTTTTCCGGGTCGATGCGCAGCGAGTGGATCACGTCCATCAGCCGATCTTCGGTGATCTGTTTATAAAGACCATCCGAGCAAAACAGAAGGCGATCGCCGGGCAACAGAATTTCTGTTTCCTGCTGAATGGTTAGCGCATGCACTTCTGGAGGCAGCCCCATGTAGGAAGCCAGCACCGCCCCCCCGATGTTGTCGTCGAAAATTTCGTGGTCGGTCGTAAGGCAGTTGATGTTGCCCGCGCGCCAGAGGTAGCAGCGTGAGTCGCCCACGTGGCATACGTGCAGCTTGTCGCCATCGATAAGCGCCGCGGTCAGCGTACTGCCCATCAGGGCGTCGCCCAGCGAGCGAATCGATTCTTCGAGCACCGAGTTTTGGATGTTTTCAAAAACCGGGCGAAGCTCGATGGATTTTTCGGGAAGCGATTTCAGCCCCGCCACCGACATCTGCGAAGCGACGTCGCCGCGCAATCCGCCGCCGACTCCGTCGGCCACGGCGAACAAATTGCGCTCGGGCCAAATCAGATACGAGTCCTGATTCCCCTCACGTCCCCCGATAACACTCTTGGCGTAGCCTTTTATGGTGAACACACTTCATTCTAATTCAATTTCGAGGTCGCGAAAGCATCAAATTTGACAGGACCTTTCGCGCTCTCTCAGATCGGGCTTCCGCACTACCACCTGGCAGGTACCGCAGATTCCCATTCCGCGGCAATTGAGCCACCGGTTGGTTTCCTGATACGGCGACAGCTCATTTTCGAGTAGCACCTGGCGCAGGATCGCCCCGTAAGCCGCATTCAGTACGGTAACTTTTCCGGACGCGTGTACGCGGACGGTAACTTCTCGGGTGGGGGCGTCGGCCATCGCGGCTAGAGGTACCACAGGAGGTTCCGGGCTAGGTTCAGAATTTCAATATTGGGGATAGTGCTGTATTTCCAGATGGTTACCTGGCTGTATACTGAGTGTATATTGCGGCGCGGTGAGTCGGCTTCTATACTAAAAGAGTAAGAGGAGGTTCGTTCCGCCACCGGCGGTACTGATCTAACTTATTGAAATTTTGCGTCTTCTACGCGCGGGGGCGGCAGTTAACCTTTAAAGGACGAACCCCCGAAACCGGAATCCAATGGTTAGGCGTACCCCTCGCCTCACCGAAGTCCAATTTGGGTTTGCCGCCCCTACTTTTTTTGAGCCCGATCCGATAAGAACTCTCGATGTCCGCAATTTCCTCGTTTTGGCTTTCGCTCGATCTCTGTTCGCGCACCCCGAGCCTCTGTTTATTTGAAAACGGCGACTCTGGGCTGCGCCTGGTGGGCGAAGCTCAGGCGGAAACGCGCGGCGGACTCGAATGGTTTTTGCCCTCCCTGCAAACCCTGCTCGCCTCCCATAAAATTCAGATCGCTCAGATTTCGAAGTGGCTGCTTCCGAACGGACCGGGTTCCTTCACCGGCCTGCGTATCGGCGTGGCTTCAGTAAAGGGTTTTCTCACCGCCCTACCCGGCGAAGTGTCCTTGATCGATTCGTTGGAAGCACGTGCACTAGCGTACGACAGCACTGCGGTGATGGCTTACCGGGTGGGTAAGGACCAGTACGCTACGGGCGTCTTTGATCGCGGAACGTGGAAGGCCGAAGTCGTGGAGACGCCGGTGCTAAAGACAATCGCCACCCGCACTAAGGTACTTTTCGAAAGCGCCAACGAAGCCGCCTGGGAAAAGGCGGAAGTCTTTCCACTGAATGCTCGCCACCTGGGGCTGGCGCTGGAAAACAGCCACACGCAGCGGACGTATACGTCCGCTGACGAATGGATGAAACTCCAGCCCGAATACTGGGGCGATACCCGCTTCGGCGCAAAGTAATTACTTACGACGGCGCGAGAACCAGACGGCAATGCCCGCCAGGAACATTCCGAACGGAGCAAAGAAGACCGAGGCCAGCGTAATCACGCGGGCGCGCTCTTCCGTAATGTTGAACTCGCTCGAGTCGGCGGCCTTGGGACGAATCGCGATCAGGTCCTCTTCGTGCGCCAGCCAGCTCAGCATGTTCTGGAACAGGTCGGCGTTGATACCGAAGCGACGAGCACTGTTACCGGCGAAGTCGGAGTCACCGACGACGATCAGGCGAAACTCCGGATCCTTCTCGGGCTTGTTCTCTTTTTCCTTTTCCTTCGCCTTCGCGTCGGCGGTCGGATCTTCCTTGGCCGGCATCACTTTACCGGTGACGGCAACGGCTAAGCCGATCGGTCCGCGGCGATTCTTTTTCTCATCCAACTCGATCCGCCCACCCTTCATATTCCCTAGGGCCTTCATCGGAATCTCGTAGCTCTTGTCGCTGGTCGAGAACAAAGTCTGAACTTTGGTATCCGGCGGCGCGGTCGCCATCTTTTCAACGGGCGTCGGCATCGGGAAAATGGACGGCTGTTTCGCATCCGCCGTGATCTCGTGCTGCTCATACTTCATCACGATCGGAGTCAGCGGGTTGCCGCCGGCCAAACGCTGCAACGGATTGGTCTCCAGGATAGTGTCTCCACGCTTCCAATCCACGCCGAGCTTCT
>JAYUBV010000323.1:0-1710 GCA_043740655.1 Pseudomonadota bacterium
CGTTTCGGCCGCGGGGGCAAGCGTCGGGCTCGACACCGGTGCATGAATGCCGGTGAGCGTCCGTTCGAGAATTTCGTCGTAAGGCGTTTGTATTTCTTGGGGTACGGCGGCCGCGGTCTGCGTTGGCACCTGGTTTATCAAACTACGAATCTGCGCTTCCCAGTCGGCGGGCAACGCCGTCTCGGGCATCGTCGTTTCGCCAAAGCTAGATCCCAAGGGGACATTGTCCTCGGGGACGGGAATCGCGATGGGAGTCGGCGTGTGGCGCGACTCGACGGCCTCGGTCTCTACCGGCGCCGTCACCGCTTCGGGACGACGCGCGACGTGCGGTGTATTCTCGACCTGCGACTGCTCGGTCATCTCCGGACGCAGCATTTCGGCTACGGCCTCGTCCGCCGCTTTTACGGTGGATTTTTCTTCTTCTAATTTGGGAGCCTCGGCCGCTTCCACGCGGATCGGCCTTTTACGCGGGCTTGGCACGGCCGACGGGGGCAACGGACCCCAGTCCTGCTCGGCCTGCACCACCTGGGCGCGCTGGCGCAAACGGTCGCGCGGCGGCTTTTCCGTGACCGAAGCTTCGGTAACGGGAATATTTTCCGCGACGGTCTTTTCGACTTCGGGCGCCTCTGCGACAGCGGGCTCGCGAACCGGTGCCGCCGCTTCGACCGCCCGTTCTTCTTTCACTCGGCGGTGAACGGTTTCCGAAGCGTTGCCCGCTTTATCGAGGTTGCCCAAAAATTCTACGATGTGCGCCAGACGGTTGACCGCCCCTTGAAAAGTCCGTTCCGCGTCCCACGCGGCGTTGATCAGCACCGATACGATGGCGAGCACCGTTCCCAAAATGGTGTAGCCCGTGTCGGTATAGAGTTTGTGCAGCGCGTACTGCACCGCTTTGTTGGTAGCCGCGAGATCGCCGATATCGACTCCGCTCAACGTCGGCAACGCGTGCAAGAAACCAGCGTAAGTTCCTAAAGCGCCGAGCAGAATCAGCAACGCGGGGGTGGCCGCCCCTAGACGGTGGAAGGCGCCGAGCGAAAACATTTTGAAGAACTGGGTCAGCGACGGAATCGAGGATAAAAGGTGTCGCGAACGTTCGGTTACGCTAACGGCTTTTTTATCGAAAGAGCTCGAGACCAAACGGTCGACCAGCTGCCACGACGACTTGTCGACTCCCAGTAGCTTATCCAGGAAGGCGAGACGATTTTTTGCGAAATAGGTGCGGTAGAGTGCTTCAAGCTTCTCGCGAATCTGGAGGGACGATATCGACTGCGTCGTTTTGGAATCTTGGAGCGATCGATCGAAAGCGGTGAGAAATTCGAGTTGTGCCTTCACGCGGGAATTGGCTAGCCAGCGCAGAAAGACGCCGCCGAGAAATACCGTCCACAGAAACGGCACTCCCACGGATGAGAATAGCGAAGAGAACAACTTCACTAGATCGTTCGCGTTGGTCATGACCTAACCCTTTTTCTTTGCCTTAGGCGCCAATACTGCCGGCTCCCGACGAATTCTTTGCTTGATGGCTTCGAGCAGCTTCTTGCTCTCCGCCCCGGCCTTCGTGCTCTTCTCTTTCAAAGAGGCGATCTGCCGTTGGCCTTCGGACTTCACCCGTTTCAGCTCGGCCTCAACCTGCTTCTGCTTGCGGCCCTTCACGCCCTTCTTTAAGGACGCCAAATTTTTCTCGAGGGACTCTTCAAGCGAGTCCAGCTTGTC
>JAYUBV010000324.1:0-1708 GCA_043740655.1 Pseudomonadota bacterium
CTTTTTACTGGCGGGGGCGGACGCCTTTGTGGGCTACGGACTCAGCCGCCGGCAGGCGCTCTGGGAAATTCAGGGCGCCTTCCTCCAGGATCAAGAACCGTTTTCTCCAGAAGAGGTACTGCAGCCGTTACCTAAAGAAAGTGCGTGGGAAAAGGTGGCGCTCGACTACAGCCACCAGGGGGTCTCCCTGACCGCCCACCCGATGCAATGCTTCCGCGAGGCGCTAAAGCTCCGACGGATTCTCGACTCCGCCGAGGTGCTGCGCACCCGCGGCGGCTTGCGCGTTGAGACCGCGGGGCTGGTCATCTGCCGCCAGATGCCGCCCACCGCGAAAGGTGTGCTCTTTATCACGTTGGAAGATGAGCACGGCTTTGTGAACCTAGTCATCTGGCGCAAAGTTTTTGATAAGTACCGCGAGCTATTTTTAAACGAAGCAATGTTGCACGTGCGGGGTAAGACCGAAAAGGCGGAAGGTACTAACGTGACTCACTTCATCGTAGAGGAGGCTCGCTCGCTGTTCACCGCCGGCGATGGAACCCCCGCGATCCAACCGCACTCGCATGACTTTGGTTAAAGGTACCCTTTGATTCCGTATACCGCCGTATTCTAGGAATTCTTGGGCCGTGTCCTTGCACCTCTCTCCCCGATGCGATCCCCGGGTAACCAGTTAGCCTCAATTTTAGCCGCTTCGGCGCTACTGCTTACCGCTACGCCCGCGCACGCCGTCAATGTACTGGACGCCCTGCTAGCGTTTTGTCACCGGCCGGTAAAACGTTCCCTGTACGAACTCGCCAAACTCGACGTGCGCGATTTAAAGGGCAGCACCCACGCGGCCTATACCATCGGTGATTTGCCACCGGAGTCGGGCCTAAAGGCATTCTTGCGAGAGCCTAAAAACTGGCTGCCCGAACGTCACTCGCTGCACGAGCAAATGATCGCCGAACAGTCGGCGCAGGTCCGCGCGCTGTCCGCCATTTTAAAGAACAGTCCCCTCGCCCAAGCCGAACCGGCCACCCGGATTCTCGTGCTGACGCGCGGAAACTCCGGCAGCGGCAAGACCTACACGATTAAAACGACGAAGCACCCATTCTTCGCGGAGTTGGGGCTAAAGGCGGCGATGGAAAAAGCGGGGGCCGGCATCATCAATCCCGATCCACTAAAAACCCGCATCCAGAAAGAATGGGAAAACGGCGACGTGGCGGTGCAGCAGGTACACGAAGAGGGATCGACCATTGCGGATAAGCTCATCGACGGAGCCTTCGAACGCGGCGACTCGTTTGTGATCGACAAGCGCTTTCCTACGATCGCCTCCGTCGAAGCCGTTGCCAAGCGAGCGCGGGCCCGGGGCTACCGCGTGGTGATGATCGATCTAGATGCCCCGCTCGAAGACAGCTCACGCCGCGTGCTGAATCGCCCCGTGGGCGGCGACGATCCCAACGTCCCCTTCCATCCAATCGAATCCGGTTTCTACGAAGTACGCGAGCACCGGGACGTAGTCGCTACCTCGCCGCTCATTGATGACTATTTCTCGTTTAGTTCTGATTCTGCGAAATCTAATTCCGGCGAGCCGCTGGCGTGGCGCACGAGGGGGCACGATTTAAAAGTGGAGCAGCCCGATTTCTGGAAAGAGATCACCCTGCCCGGAGTGAAGGAAGCCACCGCCCGGCGGCTCTACTCCGAACTGCTCGACGCCATGAGCACGACGTTG
>JAYUBV010000325.1:0-5840 GCA_043740655.1 Pseudomonadota bacterium
ACACGGCGTGAACATCGCCCGCATGCATTTGGGCCGGGACAAGGCGAACGGTGAGGCCATTGCGCTCATCAACGTCGACTCGGAGCCTAAAGCAAAGACATTGGAAAGTTTAAGACAGACCGCCGGTATGCTGACGGTCCGTTCGATTCGTTTGTAACTGTTGCAAAGCAGGTAAGGAGCTAACGTGCCTCAAGGTGTAGTGATCATCGGAGCCCAGTGGGGCGACGAGGGTAAGGGTAAAATCGTCGACTATTACGCGGCGGAAGCCGACATCGTCGGTCGCTTTCAGGGCGGCAACAATGCGGGACATACGCTGGTGGTGGAAGGTAAGCAGACTATTTTGCACCTGATCCCCTCGGGTGTGTTGCACCCGCACACGCGCTGCCTCATCGGTTCGGGCGTCGTATTCGATCCCGAAGTTTTTCTCGAAGAGATTGAGCTACTCCGCAAGGCCGGAGTGCCTAATCTGGAAGAACGTGTGAAGGTCTCCGACCGCTGTCACCTCATCTTCGATTACCACCGCAGTCTGGACGCCGCCCGCGAAGGAGGAGCCTCGGCCAAGAACAAGATCGGCACCACTAAGCGCGGCATCGGCCCGGCTTACGAAGACCGCGCCGCCCGTCGGGGCATTCGTGTGATCGACCTCTTTAACGAGGCACTGCTTATGGATCGCGCCCGCGCGAACTACGACGAAAAGAACTTCCTGCTTCAGCAGTATTACAAAGTGCCCACGGTGGCGGCCGATCAGTTCACCGAGAAGTACCGCTCGATTGCGGAACGGATCAAACCGTTCGTAGCCGACGTAGCCCGGGAAATGTACAACGCGACCCAAGAGGGAAAGAAGATCCTATTCGAAGGCGCGCAGGGGATCCTGCTCGACATCGACTACGGCACCTACCCGTACGTCACGTCGTCGCACACGTTGCCGTCGCAGGCCGCCCTGGGACTTGGCTCGCGTCCCCCTAAGGACACACTCTTTTTGGGAGTGATGAAGGCCTACTCCACCCGCGTGGGCGAAGGCCCCTTCCCCACCGAGTTGAAAGACGCCATGGGCGAAAAGCTCAGGGCCGAAGGGCACGAGTTCGGCGCCACCACCGGACGGCCCCGTCGTTGCGGCTGGCTGGACTTAGTCGCGGTTCGCTACTCTCTTCAGGTCTCCGGCATCAAGCACGTGGCGGTTACAAAGGCGGACGTGCTCTCGGGCATGGGCGACCTGAAGGTGTGCACGCATTACGAGCTGGACGGAAAGAGGCTTGATACCTTCATCGCGGACACTACGGCGCTCGAAAGGGCGAAGCCGGTGTACACCACGCTTCCGGGTTGGAACGAGAAGCTGGGCGGAATCCACCACACGCGGGATCTGCCGCACACGTGCATGGACTACCTGCGGTTTATTGAGGACCAGACGGGGGCCAAGGTGAATTTGATCTCGACCGGGGCTGGCCGAGAGAGCGTCATCGAAATTCAGCGCGCGTTCTAAACGAACTTATTTGTCCAAAGACTTTTCGTGCTCGTCCACAATCTGCTGAACGGGCTTGCCATTGCGCACGCCTTCGGCGGCGAGGCGGATGGCCTTTTCGCGCGGAATATTGTACGCATCTTCGAGCATGCTTTCGGCCAGCAGCAGTCGGGTTACCATTTCGCGGTCATCCTTATGCTTTTTTAAATCCTCCAAAAGCGCACGGGTCTCTTCGAGGCTCATACCGGCCTCGCGCCATTGGTCCAGGACAATAATGTATTCCGTATTCTTATCCGCTTCCATCATCACGGCCCACGGCTTGTTCTCCGGGGTGTGCTTTCGCGGAATCAGAAAATATCCGGCGATAAGAGTTGGAACGGCCGCTATTTTCATAAACCGTTGTAAGCAGGTCTGAAACGGGCTGCGGTTAATCTTCTTTTCCACCGCGGCGAGGCGCGCAGCGGTGTGACGATCCTCTTCGGGATCGGCTAGCAGCGGGGTGGCAATGGAGTGCGCCAAAAGGACCAGGCAAAGGAGTCGAGTAAAGGTGGCCGGCATGACCCTTATTCTAGCCGGTTTCGCGGCCGTTTGTTTAGTTACGCAATGATGCACGGATCTCCGATGGGAAAGCGGGGTTTTTGCGGACTACCTTCAGGTTCTCGCAGGCACCGCAGCTCTCCAGCGAGCAGCCTTTGCGCCAGTAGGACAATGCCTTTTCGAACTGGGCTTCTTGAAAATAAAGGGTACCTAAATTTCCGCAGCTCGTGCCGTCGTTTTTATTGCAGCCGCGTTCCCACATACGGGTGGCTTCCTGCTCGCGCCCCGATTTGTAGAAGGCGGCGCCCAAGGTCGAGCAGCCTTCGACCGAAGCGTCGTGGCAAAAAGGTGTGAGCAGCTTTTCGGCTTTTCCGATCTGCTCGAGTTCCACGTAAACGATACCCAGGACGGCGCAGCCCGAAGGATCGCGCATATCGCAGGCCCGGCGCGCTAAGGCCACCGCGCGTTCGGCGTTGTTGTTCTGAATTTGGTATTTCGCTAGACGCGTGCAGCTTTCGGCCGTGCCGTTCCGGCAAGACCCGACCAGCGCCAAAATTTCATCGTCCGAAATCGGTTTCTTTTCGCATTCGGCGTCAAACTCGGCGGGCGGCTGAGTGCGACGATCGTTACCGAACTGGCTCGGCATCCTCGGCGACAACGTGGCCAATACCGCGCTGGCGCGAGCGTCGTTCAGCGAACTCAACGAGCGATCGGAATCGCGGCGGCCAAATTTTGTGCACGCCACGCACACGAAAATCCCAAGCGTGAAGGCTAAAATGCGGGGAAGCGGTTTCCTCATGCATCAATTAAGCTGCAAAAGGTACGCCCAGCTAAGTAGTTGAAATCGGGCCCTCGGATCGTATTCGGGGTGTATACGTGGCGTACATTGTCTAAGCCTTAGAGGGGGTTAAGCGGACAGCAACGGGCGTAAAAATTCACGAATGCGCGGAGTGATGAGGTCGGGAGTCAGGCCGGTCAGGCACTTGACCTTCTCTTTGGGACAAGCGCGTAGGTAGCAGTTCTGGCAGGGAACGTCCTTCTTCACGTTGAGCTTATTACTCCCCCACACGCCCCATTCGCTCACGTGCGAGTGACCGCTCAAGATCGTAACCACCGGTTTCCGCATCGCCGCCGCCCAGTGGCCCGGGCCGCTTTCATTCCCGAGAAATGCGGTGGCTTTGGACAACAGCACGCCGGTTTCGCCTAGGCGTAATTTCCCCTGCATCTCCAGCACTCCGGAAATATTGAGCGACGGATCTTCCTTGCCGCCGATGGTGACCCATTTCACGTCCGGGAACTCCGTGCGCAGATTCGCAATGACCTCGCGCCAGAACTCGTAGGGATAGCGTCGCGTTTCAAAGCGGGCGTAGGGATGGATGACCACGTAAGGGCCGGGGTCGCTTGTACTGAACGTCTTCTCGACTGCCTGGAGATCCCGTTCTTTCCATCGGAACTTCGGAAAGGTCACGTCCGCGTCGCCGTAGTGCTCACCGGTGGCGCGCGCCACAATTTCGAGCATCTGCTCGGCCTGGTGCGCCCGGCGTTTTCCCCACTGCGAGACGTATGCCTGGTACCGCGATAGGGATCCCATGCGCGGATCCTTTGGGTGGATCAACACACGGGCCGGTAATTGTTGAAAAAGCGGGAAGAAAGCGGGGTACGTCCGCAGAAAAAAGGCCGCGTCGTATTGGGCCTCGCCCAATTGTTTAAGTGCTCCGTCGAGATCTAAGCTTTGGAACCGGATAAAGATGGCGCGCACATCGACCGGTGCGATCTTGTCGAACAGCCCCGACGCCTCAAAAATGGGCGCGGTCTTTTTCTGACAGATGACGTGGATTTCGGAGTTTCGAAAATGGTCGCGCAGCTTTTTCACCGCGGGCAACGCGTAGACCGCGTCGCCGATGTCGTCCGGTTTGAAGACGAGGATTTTGGGGTGTTGCCCAAGTTCCGGCAGCTCGTCGTAACGATAACCGTTCGCTTCAAACTCGCCGAGCTCGCGCGTGAGCACGGCGTAGGGCGCTGCCAAAAATTTCCGCTCGAGTTTTTTCAACCCCTGCAGAAAAAAGTCGGTTATGGCAATCGAGTTCAAGACCTAAAGCTACTACTCGCTGGCGCGGAAAAACACCCGAATGTTCTGGTGCTTGAAGCCCATTTTTAGCCGCAGCGTGTTCATGATGAATTTCTGGTAGCTGTCCGGCAGGTTGGCCTTCCGGTTCATGAAGAACACGAACGTCGGCGGCTCCGTCTTCACTTGGCTGGCGTACATAATGTTGAAAGCCGCGCGTCCGCGGGCGGGCGGCGGGTTGCTGATCTTGATGGCCTCAACGAACTTGTTTAACTTCGACGTCTTAATACGGCGCTTCGACGTAGCGTGTAGCTCGAACGCCAGCGGCAGGATGCGGCTGCAGTTGTAGCCGGTCTTACCGCTGATCTGCAGAATCTTGTACGGGCGCAGGATGTTGATGAACTCCATGTTGCCCAGGAATGAACGGCGCTCCTCGCCCTTAATCTTGTCCCAGAAGTTAAGAATGATGACCGGATTTTTGCCCTCCTTCTCGATGAGGTTCAGTAACCGCATGTCCTGATCCGCAATGCCTTCGTGGCTGGCAATCATCAAGAACACAACGTCGGCTTCGTGAATGGAACGAATCGACGCCTGCAGCGCGAATTCTTCCAAGTCTTCTTTTTTCGAGCGTGGACGGCGAACGCCCGCCGTGTCTAGCACGCGAATCTTGCCGTACTTGGTGTCGGCCTCAAACGCCACCGGGTCACGCGTGGTGAGCGGCTCGGGGCTGACTAAGGAAATTTTCTTGCCGGCCAAACGGTTAGTCAGCGTGGACTTGCCACTATTGGGGCGGCCTAAGAACACGATGCTGAGCGGTTCGTCGGCGTCGTCCACTTTGATGACCGCGGCTACGTCGCCATCCGGATTTCCACCCGCGGCGCCTAGCGCCCAGGCACGCAAGCTTTCAATTTCCCAGCGGTGGGCCGCCGAGGTCGAAATGATTTCACTGAAACCCAAAGGGGCAAATTCTTCTTCACCGTGGGCGCCCCGGATATCCACCTTGTTCATCACAAGCAAAGTACGTTTGCCCGACTGCTTGATGCGGGTAGCGATCCACTTGTCGAACGGGGTTAGCCCCGACGCCGCGTCCACTACGAACATGAACATATCCGCGCGCTCGATGATCTCGTCCAGCGCCTGAACGTCTTTTTCAGACCAGATACCTTGGCTGTCTAGCAGCGAGAGCTTGCCCTGCGACCACGTTGGCACCTCTTCAATGATGTCGCGCGTAGTGCCCGGAAGATCGAGCACGATGGCCCGCCGGTAACCCACTAGGGCATTGAACAGACTCGACTTGCCTACGTTCGGACGGCCCATGAGGGCTAACGCAAAGGTGGCTTTCTTTTCTTCGATTAACGGCGATTTTTTTTCGGTGGTGGTGCTCATCTTACAGCTCCAAATAACGGTTGAGCTGCATCGGGTTTTCGCGCCACTTCTCGTCGACGTCGACGTGCAGCTTCAAGCAAACCTGCTTGCCCAGCATCTTTTCAATTTCTTTGCGCGCTTCGGTGCCCACGATCTTGAGCAGACTACCCTGTTTGCCGATGATCATCTTCTTACGGTTGGCGCCGTCCACGTGGATGGTCGCGCGAAAGACGGGAACCTTCAGCGCGCGTTCTTCCGGAGTGCCCTCTTCCATCTCCACCCAGACGGTGTACGGAATCTCTTCGCGCGTAGCGCGGTAGATCTTTTCGCGAACGAACTCGGCCATCAAAAACTCTTTCGGACGATCCGTCTCCTGCTCTTTCGGGTAGAAGTGCGGGCTCGTTTGCGTGAACT
>JAYUBV010000326.1:0-5840 GCA_043740655.1 Pseudomonadota bacterium
TACCGCTGGCCTCCGGCGCTTTCGCCTGAGCGCGTCCCGCTCGGCCCGCCATTTCCAACCCATGGTTTCGGCATTTACTTAAGAAATTTCCAGCTTTTACCGATGCGATCCGTAAGGAGTCTCAAGTGCCCTCGGATACCAACTCAAAAAAAGGAACGCCGAAGTCTGACTTCTTTCGCATCGATAGCGAAGGAGAAATCACGCCAATCGGCGGCCCTAAACATCCTGAAGGTCGTCCAGAAAATACCGGCGTCTCGCGCATCGAGCCCCTCTTCCAATCGGGAGATCTCGGTCCCCTGGCGCCCGAAATTCCGCCGGCCGACGCACCGGATTGGAACAACCCCACTTTTAAAGACGAGCCTTTGGCCGCCGACCCGGTTCCGCACGCCAACGACAACACCGCCACCGGGGTAGGCAAGATTGCGCCCGCGACGCCCAAAAAAGGCGGCGCCAATTTCGAAGTGCAAGCGGACTTGATGAAGACTCAGGTCGACAGTATCTCCCGCCTGTCCACTAACGAAGCCGTGTCGAGCAATCAGGTCGACGTGCTTCGGAAATACATCTCGCTCAAAGAGGCCGAGGCCAAGGATTTGAAGGAGCAGCTACGCCAGACTCAAGGCATGCTGCAGAAGCTGACCCACGAAATGGGGCGGGCCACCAACGCCATTACCGATCGCGGCTCCATGATGGAAAGCATGAAGATCGAACGCGACAGCCTTCGCCAAGAGCTTCAGGATTTAAAGGATCGTTACCGGGGCGACCTTTCCCAGGTGCGTTCCGAAATGGAAGAGAAGCTGCGCAGCACCGGCAAGCTTGATTCCGACGTCGAAGCCCTCTACCGCCAGAAGGAAGAGTGGAAAGAACGGATCAAAGACGATCTCAAGAAAATTAAGCTTAAAGAGCGGGAAATCGAGACCAAGCACGAGCTTTTAAAACGCGACATGCAGGCCCTGCTCGACTCCAAGGACAAGCACCTCTTGGAACTTCGCAAGAAATGCGACGCTCTGGAATTCGAACAAGAAAACCTTGAAGACCGGCTGCGTAAATCAACCTTCGTGCTGTCGTCTATCGACTCCAAGAAAAAGCGCCTCATCGAAACGATGCGTCTGGCAATCTCGCTCCTCGAGAAGGTCGATAGTACGGATGAGTACACGTCTTCTGACGACGAACGTAAGGCGGGGTAACCAGAGTTAAATGAAGCGCATTAAGCTCATCGTATCCGACTTTCATTTGGGTTCGGGCGTTCGTCTGCCCAACGGCGCCCCCAACGCGATGGAAGATTTCCCGTTCGACAACCGCTTCAAAGAGTTCCTCGAATACTACTCCGACGCCAAGTATGAGAACCACCAAGTGGAGCTCATCTTCAACGGCGACATGCTCAACTTGATCCAAGTCGACTTCCACGGTCACTACCCGGTGGCGATCACCGAAAACGTTTCGGTCACCAAGACCAAGGCCATCATCGCGGGCCATCCTATTTTCTTCAAAGCGCTGAAGAAATTCTTGTCGAACGCCAAACACTCCATGACCTACGTCATCGGAAATCACGATCAAGAGCTTTTCTGGCAGGGGGCGCGCGACGTGTTCGATAAGGCCGTCGGTACGCCTGTAACTTGGAAGAACTTCTTTCACGTAACCGAAGGCGTACACGTCGAACACGGCCACCAGTTTGAGGCGATAAACCGCGTGGAGCCCACGCGCCCTTTCCTTACCGAGAATTTGGCTGAACCCATTTTAAACCTGCCGTGGGGCACGCTCTTTACGTTGCACTATTTAATTCGCTTTAAGATGTCCCGTCCCTTCATCGACAAGGTGCGACCATTCAAGATGGTGATCTGGTGGCTACTGCTCCACGACACCTGGTTTGCGATCGTAAACACCTGCCGGCTCATCAGCTTTTTCATCCAGACGCAGATCTCGCGCTCTCGCTACCGCCACACCAATTTGCGCATGACGATGAAGATGTTGATGGAAGCCAGCGTCTTCCCGGATCTCACCGACTCCGCCAAACGCATTTTGCAAACACCGGATATTCACACCGTGGTCTTCGGCCATACGCACGTCTACAAACACGTGCCCATTGGCGAAAGCAAACAGTACATCAACACCGGCACGTGGACCGACATCGTCTCGCTCGACCTCGAGACATTCGGCCGCCGCGTTCGACTCACCTACGTGCTAGTCGACGTCAAGGGCAAAGAGGAGCCACCGGTCTGCACCCTCCGCCATTGGATCGGCACCATCCCCTTGGAAGATGCGATCGATTTTTAAAATTGGCGTGACACTTGTCTTACTCCTAATCCACTGCCTAGCCACGCCAGCCCAGGCTTTTTTCGGTTGCCACTTCGGCGCGCTGGCCACGATAGACCTGCTCGACTACTTTCATGGCCCCGCCTACAAATACGTTCAGAAGGTCCACCTTCCGCCCATCGGTGATAAGATCTGGATCCACTTTGTCGGGGTGAAACACACGATGGCGCGCTTGGATGTAAAATCCAAAACGTTCGATTTGCAGGTGGAGATTTCGGGTGACGGTAGCTACGGGCTGACTCCGGATGGGAAGGCTTTCTACCTCTCTACTGCCTCCGGATTAAGAATCATCAACCTCGATCGCTGGGAAGCCAAGGCGCCGGTACCGTGAAGTCATTTTTGAAATTTGGCGCATTGACCCTTTTACTCGGCACTTCGAACGCCCCTGCGCGAGTGCACGTCTTCGTAGGGTTCATGCCCGACGAGGCAAATGAGATCTTAACGACGCTGGTCTCGGAAAACTCCGGCACGCCGATCGTGGCCGTTCAAAGTGGGGACGGCAGCGGTAACCTCTTTGGCAAACCCCTCACCACCTACGGAACCGCTAACGGCGATGGTTCGGCGGCCCGCGTTTCACAAATTCTGGCGCAACGTTTTCAAGCCCCCGCCTTCCAGGCCCAAATTCAGGACGGCCTCGCGTCCGGCTTTGCGCGCACAGTTCAAAACGGAGCGGTGAACACGTCGCTCGATGTACGGGGCTTCGGCACCGCCCGCGCGGGCAATGGCGATCTTATCGTGGTGGTGCTCAACCCGGAATCGGGCCGGCAGCCCGGGCTCGTGGCGCCATACCTTGCCGAAACGCTGAGGGGTCTTAAAGATCTGCCCGAAGCCTCCGCCAAGAATGGCGGCATCCACCTTTCCGTTTACGCAACCTCAGGCGGCGTCGCGCACGACATTCGCCCCGGCCAGGTGAGCCAGGTTTCCGCTAGCTTACTGGTGGGCTCCGAAGTGGTGAAGGACGCGAATGGGCAAAAGGCTTACGATGCGGTGATTAAATTTGCGGACCGTAAGGGGGATTCAAAAACACTTTTCCGAAAACGCGCCACGAACCGCGAAGAGGCCGAGAAACTAGCGGGGCAGGAATTTCTCTCGAATGAAAGTCCGCAGTTATCCAAATGGATAGCGTCGGCTAAGACCCACGGCGACGTTAGCCTCACCGCTTCCTTCTTTGTCGGCCCCGAGATTAAGGAAAAGGGAGACCGGTTGGGGATTACCAACGCCAACATGGAGGACTACCACACGCTGCGTTTGCTAAGCCTGGTGAACTCCTCGAGCATCAATCGCGTAGTGACCGATCCGTCGCACCTTCCCGACCCTTTAAGAAAAAGAATTGCCGAATGGTCGAAGGAGCCCGGCTACACCGCGGGAACCTACGCCGATGCGATCCTGTGGGGATTAAAAGGTTGCCCGCTCAACGCAGTCCCCGAGAGTGCGCGGTGGAAAGCCCTCGTCGGCGAATCAACGGAAGAGATCGCAAAATATCTGGCGACGGTACCCGGTAAAGCTCCGGGCTTCGTGCTTGACCCGTTCTTCGCAGAAATCGCCTCCGAGTTTATAAACGAGCTCGCCGCCGGACGCGCGTTTCTGTCCGGGCCGGAAGGGACGCTGTCCCACGCGGGTATCTTAAGCACCCGCACCTCCGCTCTCCTCTCTCCGGGAAATTCCCACGCCTTGGATGAGCTCGTCGCAAAAAAATCCGACGCCCTGAAAGCGCGCGCCCAGACAATTCAGTCCAAGCTTACTGCTGGCGCGTCGGAAGCCGAGCTTCGGGCCGAGGTCTTTGCGTTACTCGAGGATGCCGCCGCCATGGACGTGCCGCGCGACACCGCGCTATTTCGCGAGGTGGAACGCCGCCTCGCCGAGCGCGCTAAAGGAAACGACGAAGCCGCCCAGTCCGCCGCCCGCAAGGTCGAGTTCCTAAAGAAGAGTGGCAAGCTCCGCTTCCTTTCCCGCACGGGCACGGAGAATAAAGTGGGTCGCGACTTCCCCATGGAGACGTGGGTGGTGAACATTCGCTGGGACGGAAATTCGGGACGCCAGCTGCGCTACATCAGCGATGGCCTAAACGTCACCCAGCAGGACCGCGCGCTTTACCGATCGGGCCTCATCACCCTGGGTCGCGAAAAGGCGCACGACGTGGCCATCGCCGAGCGCAAACGTGTCAACGCCGAACGGATCGATCCAAGCTGCCTACACCCCGTCCAATCGGTGATTCTCCCGCACCCGGAACCCTAAAGGTTGCCCGTTACCCTGGACGGTTCCCCGCGCCAAATTTGTTAAGCCCGGGCTGTCCCCCACTACCCTACTTAAGCCCAGCGACGAGTCCGCGCGCGTAGAGGTGGTCCATGCCTCCCGCCATTCCGATCCCGAGGTAAAACGCTTGGCCCAAGAGCTCATGCCCGTGTTTGCGCAAAACCGAGCGAACGAACGCGCTCAAGCCACTGCGGTCGTTCAAAAACCACCTCCAGCGTCTGAGATCAAAACGACTGCGGCGACCCTTCCGCCCCTCACCCGTCCCAAGCCGCGATTCCCCGCGGTTGCTTGTGGCGAAGTATTCGCCGTCGTATCTATTCCGATCGGAATGGGACTTACGGTAGCGGGAATATCCGCGCTGGTGATGCACCTGCAGGAGAACGCCGCCGGGGAGAAGGTCGAGCAGGCCGGAAGGGACGCAGACGCGCGCCCTGCCCCTTACGCCGTAACTCCGCGTAACCCCGGACGGTTTCCCGCGCCAAATTTGTTAAGCCCAGGCTCTCCCCCGCTACCGTAAAGTTTATCTAGCAGCATGTAGGCGCTTTTAGGGATTTTGGGTGCGGTATTTTCCGCGGGGGAACTCCTTGAAGACATTTTTTTTCCTACTTGTGTTGCTAATTTCAGCGCCGCTTAACGCGGAGCCGGGCACGGACGCAACCGACTCCGAGGATGACCTTGCCTTACGCACTCGGGACACCAACGACGTCGTGCGCATGCGAAAGTTTTTGGAATCGAAGTATTTGGGAAATATCCATCTCGGCCCCGGACAGAACGAGCCCATGCGGGAGTACATCAACTGGCTGATGGAGCCGTTGGAAAGTCTGGTATTTAAAAAGCAGCTGATGACTCGCCTACGACTTAAGCAGTTAGGTGGCCCCACCGGCGTCGCAAAGACCCAGGTGGCTCGCGATTTCATGGAGATGGCGAAAAAATTCAAGCTGATTCTACCAAACCGAGCTGACTACCGACAAGGTGACGCCAATACAAAAATCGATCTTGCGATAGTAGAGAAACTCCAGATCGCGGAGAAGGACCTTCAAAGCGCGGGGAACACCAACGGCTACGGCAACGTTAAGGCCCGACATTTACAGACCTACGCACTTCTCTTTTTGGACGAATTCTCCCATAACGCCGTTCCGGCTAAAGACCTGACCGAGCTGACCGAGAATTTTGGCACCCAGCTTAGATCGATCCGTTCGGCGTTGACACGTTTGCGCTCGGCGATGGCCACGTCGTGCGCCTTTTCGCGACCCAGGGTGATGAGGCCCGATCGGTAA
>JAYUBV010000327.1:0-5840 GCA_043740655.1 Pseudomonadota bacterium
AAGGCCTACGATTTCCGTTAGGCGGCTTTACTCTTGATCCAACTACGGCATTCGTCCAAGGCCTCTAACGTGCGGTTGATTTGCCCCTCGGAGTGTAGCGAGCTAACCGCGAAGCGAAGTCCGCAGCGATCTTTCGGCACGACCGGATACGGCCGAAGCCCCGCCCACACGCCGGCGTTCTTCAGCTCAGTCGCTACACGAATTAAATCCTGAATTTCCCCCACTTCCAAGAACACTACCGGATGGCCACCTTCGTTGGAGTAGGCCAACCCCATGGTTTGTATCCCTTTAGTAAGCTGGGCCACACGCAAACGAATGGTGGCACGTCGAGCCTCCCCCAGGGCGGCATTGAGGTCGAGCCCAGCCTGGATGGTGCCCAGTGTATAGGGAGCGACCGGGGCCGAGTAAATATTGGAAAGGAAGAACGACGGCACGTTGCCACCGAACTCCTTCGGAATGACGACGAAAGCGCCTAACGTGGAATACGCCTTGGCGAAGGAACCGACGTAGAACGTGCGGGAATAGTCCCCGCCGAAATAATCGACGATACCGCTCCCTCCCACGCCAAAAGTATTCGAACCAAACGGACTTCGTCCGTAAATGCCAAAGCCGTGCGCGTCGTCGATATAGACCCACGCGCCGTACTTTTGAGCTAGCGCCTGAATCTCTTTCACCGGTGCTTTCTCGGACGAGACGCTGTAAACCCCGTCGATACAAATCAGTTTGGGCTCCGTCGCCGCATACTCCTTTAGCAGCTCCTCGAGGTGGGCCATATCCTGGTGACGGAAGGAGACCAACTTCGCGCCATGATCGCGCGATAAACGCGCCGCCTCGAACACCACCGAATGCACGTCACGGTCCGTAAAAACCACACCTTTACCGACGAGCGGATAAAAAAGGCTGAAGCCGGTATTGGTTACCGACTGCGAGAGATGAACTTTCTCCACGCCCAATTGTTTGGCGATCTGCGCCTCGACCTTGGGGTACAGGTGGCAGTCGGCCTCGAGGCGCGACCAGCCGACGGTGGCGCCCCACTCCTTGGCGTAACGAACGCCCAAGTCATGCAACGACGGTTCGTTCTCAAAACTCAAATAGTTGGTGGTGGCGAAATCGATGAGCCGCTTGCCCTGGCAGATGATCTCGCGCCCTTCCATTTTGTCGATCTTAAGCCCGATGAGCCCTAGCTCATCCAGCTCGGCGATTTGGTTCTTGGACATTTAGTTCTCCTGAAGTCTTGTCGCGTTCGCGCTGATTCAGCAAATTCTGGAAAATGACGATCCGCTGCTGCTCTTCCGTTCCCCCCAGCGCCTTAAAGCCCAGCATGTCGCGAACCAGCTTTTGGGCTAAGTGGCTATCGCGGTAGCCTTTGCCGCCGAATAACTCGAAAAAGCTGCGTGCGGATTCGAACCCGTCGTGCACCGCCGCTAGCTTTAACCCCGACAGAAAAGTATCGTCGGTAGGAAAGCCATCACGGTGGGACAAGGACGGGTCCGTAAGCAAACGGTGAATGTAGGCGTCGCTCTGCGCGGCCGCTGAAAAGATTTTTAGCACCTTGCCCTGGATGTACTGGAATTCGCCGATGGCCTTGCCGAAGCACTGCTTGCTCGCCACGTAGTCCAATCCCAGATCCACCATGGCGGTGAGCGAGCCCGAGATGATCGTCGAGATCATGATCCGCTCGAGCGCGAAACAAAATTTGAGCACCGTTAAGCCGCCCGCGGCACCGCCCACGCGGTCCGCTTCGAAGTTCATCGGCAGTCCGGAAATCTCCACTCCGCCGGTAAGTCCGGTGAGAAATCCCGCCAGCTCCGTTTGTGGCCGCTGAATCACTCCCTCACCCGCCGGCACCGCGAACACTTCGAGCCGTGGTTTTCCGCCCGCTTTTTGTGCCGGCACCCATGCCGAGATGAACATTAGCCCCGCGCAGGTTAGGTTGGAGACCATGGGCTTAGAAACGTGCAGCAACCCTTCGCCATCCGACGCCCACTCGAACCGCGATTGGATGCCCATAATGTCGGTACCAGCGGTCTCTTCGGAGTTGCACAGCGCCGCGATGCATTCGCCGGTTCCCATGCGCGCAAGAAATTTTCTCTTTTGGGCGTCCGACCCGAACGCATTCAAAAGGGCTACGGAAGCTCCGCCGTGCGCCGCCACCGATAGCAGAAAGGGCAAGTCGAGCGAACCCCGCGAGAGCCCCGCCAGCGCCGCGAGATAATCGCGCGCGGGAACTCCCTCGCCCCCATACTCCTTGGGAACGAGCAGCCGAAAGAAGCCCTGTTCGCCCAGCCTAGCCCATAAATTTTTATCGAATCGCCGATCGCGATCGCGATCAACGGCGGTGGAGCGCACGTTGGCCTCGCCCCATGCCTCATAACGTTTCGCTAATTCGTGATTGCTAAACCAATAGGGCACCATACGACACCTCATTTACTTTTCGGCACACCGCGCCACTAGATTAAGGGGGAAATAACGCGCCCAATCGTTAAGTGATTGATGCGTGGTGGCTACCCACTGTGAGTAGCCACTCTGCCTAAAAAATAGACAGTCAGAACCCATTAAGCGTTCAAATTACTTAGAGGATTTCATTATTGAGCCCTAGATTCCGAAGTGCCGCATTTGCTACGATCAAAGGACCTTAAGGAGGAACCTATGAAGATGAGACACGAAGGTGGACAAGGCGGCGGACTCGGCGGCGGCGGAGCCGGCGGCTGACCTTACCAGTAATTTGACCCCCGGCGGCGCAGGCCACCGGGGTTTTTTTATTTAAGGACTGCCGGGAAAAAGCCGATTCCCTGGGGAGGCCATTTACATTGAAGCCCCCCTTTCCCATCATAATTCTGTTTCTGTTAGCCCTCCCTGCACTCGCAGACGAGGCTGCGGTTAGGCGTCAGACGCTAACCCGAATGGGCGAGAAAATGCCTTGGGTTCTATACGAGTTGCCCGAAGGGGGCGGTTACTTTGCAGAATCGACCAACAAAGGACGGATTGGATCCGATGAGGGGACCGTAAAATCGGCATCCCGGATCGACCTGGCCCCTTTCTCGGCGGAGTGGATGCCGCTCTCGGGCAGCACGTTTAATGTTTTCCGTTTGTCCGACATCGCGCAAGACCTGTGGGACCGTCCGGGGCCGACGGCGTTTCATTCGTTCCTCTCTACATCTCTTCAAGGCCGCATTGCCGCCGTCGGAGCGGGATCGAAAGTACCTTCGGCGGAGTTACCGACGATCAGTAAGCTCTCTTTTCTGAATGAATCCCTCAATCGCCAGTCGCGGGGGTTTTCCTTCGACGACGTGGTGGAACCCGGAGTTTCCTATTCGCACGAAGGAACTTTTGAGGAACGCTACTACCGGGCATCCGGTGCTTACGGACTTAAGTATTTTTACGATCCAGGCGTGCCGAATTGGTGGGGTTTCTGCGATCGCCTCGCGGTCGCAAACTTGGATCGCGCCAGCCAAAAACTGCTCGACTCCTTTTCGGGCGGCTTTTGCGGGCCGGTACCGTTTAGCCGCGCCGACGTCGAAGACCTCATCACCTTTTTTCATCGTCTTCCTGACAACGTCACCAAGGTAGGAATGAATCGCGGCGGAATAACCGAGCCCGATACCTTGTCGGCCGAATTGCTGGCGTGGGAAGAGGTGGCGGGAGAACGCCCCTTAATGCCCATCCGATTTTTTGAACTGCTGGCCGCGCACGTTCGACCGGGCGGTAGCGGACTCATTATCGATGAGTCTTCTAACCCACGCGATTCTATCTACGGGCATGACGGCATTTGGAACCGGCCGGTTTTCCGCCACAGTTTTTTTAGCCACTCTTCTAAGGTACCAGTGGGAGAACTGGGCCTGACTCTGCTGATTCGTTACGCTGAAGAGTTCGCCGCGTGGTTTGCGGCCGATACCTCGGGATTGGTCCAGGCAAAGGGTGAACTTCGACGCGCGGCACTGGAGGCGAACGTGGCGTACGACGCCTACCTAGCAGCGGAATACACGAGAAGGGCGAAAGAGTTTCATTTCGACCCCGGGGGACATAAGCCCGAGTCGATAGAGTACGGGCAAGCCAAAGGAGCTTACGAAAACAGCCAGATAAACTTCAAAGAAAAATGGAAACGGGTAATGTCGGAGGCAAAAAGCTACCGGGACAAGCTTCGCCAGCTTCCGCAAGTCCTTACTGTGGAGTGGGAGCGCGTTAAGGTAGATTTTCCACGCCAGCGGACCAAAGGCGTGCCGACGGATCGACTCTTTTCCCGCATCTATTCAGCACTGCGTCTAACGTTCGAAGAAAAACGTTCAAACTTCACCTGGGATTTAGTAGATGGCGAATATCCGCCCGATCTTGTCATTATTCCTCCAAATGGAACTCCCCGTAATATCGCGTTACTAAAAGAGGCATTTTCCCATTGCGTCTCTCTGGAGCAACTCGGCGCGGGAGTCCACAAATTTGAAACCGCTAAGTCGGCCGGGGCAACGGCCCTCGCGATCGAAAATGCGAAACGACAGTGCCTAACCCCCTACCTCGATGCCGAGGCGGTCCGTTCCCTCGCTACGTCGCAAAATGCCCCCTTTTCGCTTTCCGCTTGGAACGCAGCGACCAGTCATTGCCTTGCGCGTTGGCCAACTCCATCAAAGCCACTCAAATTTCAGGCCCTAGCCAATCCGATGCGGTAATCAGCGATTGCTTTTATTGAACCGACTCGAATGGGACAGGATATAATTTAAAATCACGAACCGACCAACCGATGGGGTACCACATGCTTGATCTGAAAAGGCGCTTAAGCGCCAAAGTTTTCATTTTTGCTTTCTGTTTTTCTCTAACCGCCTACGGCGGCGGAAGTTCCACGTGCTGCTTTGAAAAACTAGGTGTGGGCAGTGGCATGTTCGATCGGCTTGAGCAAAGCACCGTCGATGCCGGATTGAAAAAATGGTATCGCCTCAATCAGACCAAACTGGACAGTTGGATGACAATTTCCGACCGGCAAGTCAGCGGCGTAAAGAGTGACCTCCTCGAAAGCGTCGGGATAACCGATATCGAAGCCGACAACTTGCAGATCACCGTCAACGGAGATGGAACGATTACGATTAAACACGGCACGGGAAGTTATCTCTTCACCCCCTAAATAAGGATCTAACGATGCGCAATTTGATTTTAGGACTTCTGCTTTTAACCTTCTCCATTCACGCTGAACACGCAGTAACCGGCGGAACCAACGGGGCTGATCTCTCGAAGGTTCCCGAAATCGGTTTGGTGGAAAAGAAGGTGGCCGCGCGAAATGGCGAAGCAGCATTCACCCTGCCGGATGCTCCGGTCCAGCGCCTCGACAACTGGTTCCGTGAGAATAAAGCCTCGTTGACCTCGACCGCCTGGAACGACCCGAAAAAGGTCGACGACGACAAAGTCTTAGAAGTGAAAAAGAGTCTCGGCAGTTACCTGCTCGCCACCGAAAAAGAAGCTTTCGGAAAAAGCATCAGGATCGGCGTGGCGGCTTCGGGCTCGATCAAAATCGAATTCGCCAAAACCGGCCAGTCCTTCACCTACACGCCCGGCCCGGAAGAAAAATACGAAAAGAAGTAATCCCGTTAGGAGCGAAGCAGCGCATTAATAAGCGTGTCGAGCGCGGACAGAAAGTTAGAACGGTGCTTCTTGCCCATGCCGGGTGGGCCAAGCCCTACTTCGCCACGCTGGCGCAGTTCGGACATTAGCTCTCGAATCGAAAGTGCTTCACCAATATTGTCTTCGTTGTAGACGTGGCCGCGGGGATTTATCGCGGTGGCCCCTTTGCGCACGCAGCGCTCGGCCAGCAGGATGTCGTTGGTCACCACGATGTCTTTAGCGGCGACGTGGTCTGC
>JAYUBV010000328.1:0-1706 GCA_043740655.1 Pseudomonadota bacterium
CACGCTGTTCCTCGACGAAATCGGCGACACCAGCAGCGCCACCCAGGTAAAACTACTACGCGTGCTTCAAGAGCACACGTTCACGCCGGTTGGGAGCAACCGCGAAGTCAAAGCGGACGTGCGCATCGTGGCGGCGACCAATCAGGATTTGGAAAAAGCGATCAAGGAAGGTCGGTTCCGCGAAGACCTTTTTTACCGCTTAAGCGTAATGCCGCTCTTCTTGCCTTCGCTCCGAGAGAGGAAGGATGACATCCCGTCGCTCGTTCACCATTTCATCGAGAAGTACAACAAGGAGCACGGCGCCCGCATTCACGGTATCGCGCCGGAAGCCTTGGCGACGCTCGAAGGTTTCCACTGGCCCGGTAACATCCGTGAGTTGGAAAACGCCATCGAGCACGCGTTCGTAGTGGAGAACTCGGACAAGCTTACCTACTTCAGTCTGCCGGAGTACATCCGTCAGAACACGGCGCAGACGCGCCGACCCACGTTCCCGCGCACGACCCAAGGGGCTCCGATCTCATTCCTCGGCATGGACTGGGAAAAGGGCAAAGAAACCTTCGAACGCGAGTTCATCGTTCAAGCCTTGCGCAGTAACAAAGGGCGCATCAACCTGACCGCGGAGCTGGCGAACATTCCCAAAAATACGTTGCTAAGAAAGATCAAAAAATACAGTATCAACCCACGCGAATACGGCGGGAACGATACCGAAGTGACCAGCAACGTCTAACGCACTCACGACGCTCATGGACCCGAAAAGCAAACTGACCTACACGTCGTACCTAAAAATAAATGAGCTCATTGCTCTGCAAGAACCTCAGGGCGAGCCGGCCGCTCAGGATGAAATGCTTTTCATCGTGGTGCACCAAGCCTACGAGCTTTGGTTCAAGCAGATTCTGCACGATTTCGGATACCTATTTCGCGCGCTGGAGCGAGATGACCTAGTCTCTTCCATCCGCATCATGGATCGCGTCTGCGAAATCTTCCGCCTCGTGATTCACCAGATTGAAATTTTAGAAACGATGACTCCCGTCTCTTTCAACCAGTTTCGCTCTCGGCTCAATCCGGCTAGCGGCTTTCAGAGCCACCAGTTCCGTCAGCTAGAGCTGATGAGTGGTATCGAGGCGGCAGAGTTCGAGTCGCTATTCGCGTTGTCCCCGGAGTGGAAAGAAGAGCTTAAGAAGCAGATGGGGAAACCGAATTTGCGGGACGTCTTCTTCAATCACCTGAAACGGCGCGGACTAATCACCGATCGCACCCCCGAGCAGATTGAAAAGGCTTTAACTAAGGTTTACTCGGACGAGCCGCAGTGGCTGACGCTGCAGGACCTTTGCGAAAAGCTCATCAAGTACGACGAACTCTTCTGGCTCTGGCGCTTCCGCCATGTCCAGATGGTCGAACGGATGATTGGCAAAAAGCGCGGTACCGGCGGTTCCCTCGGCGCGGTTTACCTGGCCACCACGCTCAAGAAACGGTTCTTCCCCGAGCTGTGGGACCTACGCACTACTTTAGGCGCCGGCATCGAATACGGCGTTCCGACGCCGAAAGCCTAAACGTTCGGGGAACTGCCCTCAAACTGTCATTGCAAGGCCTGAAGGGGCCGAGGCAAACCCGTTGAATTGAGCAGATCTGTCGGTGAGGTTTCATTCCACGGGGTTGCTTCCGCTTCGCGTCGCAATGACGACCCCCACTCACCAAGGCCCAATCAC
>JAYUBV010000329.1:0-5819 GCA_043740655.1 Pseudomonadota bacterium
GTGGAACTCGATCGCCATTTTGATAATACTTACGATTTTGGGGCTTCCTACTTGTCGGTGTTCCGGCAGGATCACGAAGGGGCCCGGGACCTTCTGACGCGATGGACTCAAGTGCATCCATATCAATGGCGACCGCGCTATCATTTGGGGTACCACCTATTCGCCGAAATGGGCCAGCATGCCCAAGCGTCGCATGAGATCTTAAGGGCGGCCGAGCTGCCCGGTTCTCCCCCGTGGCTTACTTCGCTCGGCGTACGTTTGCTAAGCGAAGCGGGCGCCTACCGTTACGGGCTCGCCGTCGCCATTCGGCTGTATCCGGCGTTGACCGGTACCGAGGGGCGCGTCCGGCTGGCGAACCGCATTCGGGCGCTGCGCTACCATTTTATGAAAACGCAGTGGGAGGAACGGATTTCTATTTTCGAAGGTCGTTATCATCGCTCACCGAGAAATTTCAGTGAGCTCGCGGGGGCTTTTCGCGACGAGGATCGTGGCTTAGCTTCGCTAGTGGAACCCGGTACCGCGATCGATCCGGAGGTAGAGGCGCTGCTAGCCGAGCCCATCCCGTTTCGGTATGATTCCGAAAGCAAGCAAATCCGTTTGATCTCTCCAAACCTAGAAAAAGAGTGGGGGCCGATCGGAGTGATCCGGCCGAAAACATGATGACCGAGTCCGTCTCCCTGATCGATGTGACGAAGCTCTACCGGCTTTCCCTTTTAAAAAGGAAGATCGGCGTCGAGGCGTTGTCTTTATCGGCGGATGCGGGACAGATCTTGGGCGTGCTGGGTCCGAATGGGTCGGGCAAGTCCACGACGTTCAAACTGCTGCTTGGATTTTTGCGCCCCACCTCCGGCCACATCCTTGTCGGGGGAGCGCCGCTGTCGACGAAAACTCGTCGACACATCGGTTACCTACCGGAGAATCCTCGCTTCCCCGGTTTCCTCTTCGCCAAACAGGCGCTCGAGTACTACGGCCACCTACACGGACTGCGTGGCGCTCCGCTAGCAAACAAGTGTACCGAGCTACTGGAGTTGGTTGGGCTAAGCCACGCCGCTAACGAACGCGTGCGCGGTTTCAGTAAGGGCATGGGGCAGCGGCTAGCCATCGCGCAGGCGCTGGTCAACGAGCCCTCCCTCTTGATTTTCGACGAGCCCATGAGCGGTCTCGATCCGATCGGCCGAATCGAAGTACGCGACGTGATCCGCAAAGTGCACCAGCGTTTTCCCCAAGCCACGATCTTGATGAGCACCCATATTCTCAGCGACGCCGAGAACCTCTGTTCGCACATCGCCCTGCTTCGCAATGGCAAGCTAGTGCGCCACGGTGCGATGACCGAAGTTTTAAAATCGCCCAACGTCCCGGCATTTCAGGTCACCATCCGTGGCGTCTCCGCCGAAGATCGCCCGAAGTGGGAAAAGGAATGGGGCGCGGTCGAATGCCCGATGGGGTTGCAGCTGCGCGTAGCCGGCGTGAAAGAATTGGAGCGCTGTCTACACCTGGTCCAGGACGAAGGCGATGAAGTGGTGGAGGTCGCATCCGAAAAGGTCAGCCTCGAACGGGCCCTTTTTCAGGAAGCAGCCCCGGAGGATGCCGCGTGAGGAACTGCTTCTGGGTCGCGTGGGCGACCGTGCACGAACTGGTGTTCGAGCGATTCTTCCACCTGCTCATTTTCTTTTCCATCGCCTCGCTTGGCATGAGCGCGCTGCTAGGGAGCCTGACCTACACCGAACAAGCCAAGCTGACGTTGGACTTCATGTTGGGCACCACGCAGCTGTCGCTGGTGCTGTTCGCCCTGTTCATCGGCATCAGCCTCTTTCATCGCGAATTCTCGATCGGCTCGGTGTACCTCGTGTTGTCCAAGCCCGTGTCGCGAGCCTCTTTTCTCGCCGGTAAATTTCTCGGGCAGGCGTTCGTGCAAGCGGTGGTGGTCTTCGCGATGACGGCTCTCGCACTACTCATCCGGTCGCGATTCGACGTTCCGCTCTACTTCGGTCCGATAGCCCAGGCCGGCCTGCTCATCTTTTTGGAATCGCTCGTCGTAGCGGCGATGACTTACTTCTTCGCGGTGAACGCCGGCGCGGTGCTAACCGCCGTGTCGACTTTGGCACTATTCGGCCTGGCCCACTTTCGCGAACCGGTCACCCGTGAGCTGGCGGGATCTAAGGTGACGACGTGGAGCTTGCTCCGTCCGCTGATTCCCGATTTAGAAGTTCTTAATTTGAAAAACCTCGCGTCTTACGGCGTGGGCTTGAGCGGCACGGAATTTTTCTACGTCATCGTTTACGCACTCTGCACCACGGCGTTTTTTCTCATCCTGGGACTCATCTCGTTTCAGCACAAGGATATCGGCAACTCATGAACCATCCCGAGCTAGAGCTTCTCATAAAAATGGGTCCCTACTGGATGTTCGTCATGGGGCTAATCTGGGGAAGTTTTTATAACGTGTGCATCTACCGCATTCCCGCCGATCAGTCGGTGGTGGTGCACAGCTCACGTTGCCCCAAATGCGCGGCCCCGATTCTGTGGTACCACAACGTGCCGGTCATCGGTTTCCTCTTCCTGAAGGGCAAGTGCTACCGATGCGCTCAGAAGATATCAATACAGTATCCGATCATTGAACTGGTCACCGGGTTCATGTTCCTGTGGCTCTTCTCTAAATTTGGATTTAGCTGGCAGCTGCTCGGGGCCCTTATCTTCTGCTCGATGCTGCTGATTATCTCGGTCATTGATTTGCACCACCGGATTATTCCCGATGAGTTGTCCTTACCGGGAATCGTGTTGGGCGTGGGGTTCGCTTTCCTCACCGGGGAACCGCCGTGGTTAGACTCAATCCTAGGTCTTTGCCTCGGCGGCGGCGTGTTTTTCGCGGTGGCCTGGGGTTACGAGAAGTTGACCGGCCGCGAGGGGCTGGGCGGCGGCGACATCAAACTGCTCGCCATGATCGGAGCGTGGCTAGGGGGACCGAGCATTTTGATGGTAGTCATCCTATCGAGCCTCGTTGGCACGGTAGTGGGGCTGGGCGTGATGTTGTTTCAGAAAAAGGGGCTTAAGACGGCGATTCCGTTCGGCCCATTTTTAGCGGGGGCGGCCCTCGTATATTTTCAGTGGGGCGACACTTTGAGAGCATTTATTTTTTTTAGACCCAATCACTAACTATGAAACCGAAAGTCATTTTAACGGGCGGAGCGGGGTTTATCGGCGGAGCGGCGGCTTTTGTGCTGGATCGCGAAGGGTTCGAGCCCATCGTGGTCGATGATTACTCGACAAGCCGACCCAACAAAAAATTCCCGTTTCGCGTCCACGAAGTGGATCTGAAAAACCGCGCGGCGGTGGATAAACTGTGGGAACAGCTTGGCACCGTGTTCGGAGTGATCCACTTGGCGGCGCGCGCTCTGGTACCCGAGTCGGTAGCTAAACCCGGCCTTTATTTCGAAAACAATGTGCTGGCGGCCCTTAATGTGGCCGAAGCCAGTCTGAAACACGGCACGCGCCTGTTCGTGCACTCGTCTACGTGCGCAGTGTACGGCACCCCCGTGCAGGTTCCCATTCCGGAGGGGCACCCGATGGCGCCACTTTCGCCCTACGGAGAATCCAAGTGGATGGTGGAACGGATGTTGGCGTCCTACGAGAAAACGTTGGGGCTAAAACCGCTGAACCTGCGCTACTTTAATCCTGCCGGCGCCATTGCGGGCGGCAAATGGGGCGAAAGCCACGAACCCGAAACCCACCTGATCCCCAACGTCGTGCGCTTCGGCGTGGAGGGAAAAGACATTCCCGTCTACGGCAACGACTACGACACGCCCGACGGCACCTGCATCCGTGACTTCATCCACGTGGAGGACCTAGCGATGGCGCACGTGGTGGCGTTGAAGTACCTGGAGGCCACCGCGGCCCCCGCCAAAGCGATTAACGTAGGCTCTGGACGCGGATACTCAGTCGGCGAAGTGATCTCCGCCGCCTCCAAAGTGATCGGCAAAGAGTTGCAGGCGGAGTTCCACCCTAAGCGTCCCGGCGATGCCCCACGTCTCGTAGCCGATGCGTCGCTCATGAAAAAAGAACTCGGCTTCCACCCCAAGGGGACGTTGGAGACAATGGTCCGCACGCAGTGGGAATGGCACCAGAGGAAATAAAGAAGGGCTGCCCGAACGGGGCAACCCTTCTTTTAAAGAGTAACGGTTCGACGCGGATTACGCGTGAACCGGGGCCGTGGCTTCGGCCTGCGTTTCAATGCGCATTCCGTAGAACGAGCGCCATACGAAGAAGCAACCGATGACGAAGAAGACCACGCCGATGTACTGGGCCATACGGCCGGCCGACACCGCGATCTCCACCGCCAGTAATCCGAACAGGGTCGTGAACTTGATGATCGGGTTCAACGCCACCGACGAGGTGTCTTTGAATGGATCGCCAACCGTGTCGCCAATTACGCAAGCGGCGTGAAGCGGAGTTCCTTTTTCCTTCAGGTCCACTTCCACGACTTTTTTCGCGTTATCCCAAGCTCCTCCGGCATTTGCCATGAAGATAGCCTGGAACAAACCCACCGCCGCGATGGAGATGAGGTAGCTCGCGAAGAAGGTCGAGTCGAAGCAAGCAAACGCCAGGGTGAGACAGAAGACCACGCCGAAGATATTCACCATGCCGGCCTGCGCGAACTGCGTACAGATGCGCACGACGGTGTTGGAGGCTTCGACCGAGGCCTTCGTGTCGGCATCGCCGAGACGAATGTTCTTCTTGATGTAGTCCACCGCGCGGTAAGCGCCCGTGGTAACCGCCTGCATCGAAGCGCCCGTGAACCAGTAGACCACCGCGCCGCCGCTGATGAGGCCCAGCAATACGCGAGGATCGAGCAGATCCAGTTTCAACTTCAGCAGCAGGATGATCGAGAAGATCATCGTGTTCGCGCCGATGACGGCGGTTCCGATTAGCACCGGCTTGGCCGTAGCTTTGAACGTGTTACCGGCCGAGTCGTTCTCTTCGAGCAGGTGTTTGCCCTTAACGAAATCCGGCGAGAAGCCAAATTCCTTCTTGATGCTCTCGACGATTCCCGGGGTCGTTTCGACCTGAGAAAGCTCAAACACCGACTGCGCGTTGTCCGTCACCGGACCGTAGCTGTCCACCGCGATGGTCACCGGGCCCATGCTGAGCATCCCGAAGGCCACCAGACCGAACGCGAAGACCGCGGGATAGACCATGTACAGTTCAAGACCAGACGACGTGACAAAGGCCGCGAGCATCAAACCAACGATGCTCATGCATTTCCAGAACACGCTCATGTTGCCGGCCACCAAGCCCGACAGAATTGCCAAAGAAGCTCCGCCTTCGCGGGCCGCCGTAACGATTTCCTGTACGTGCTTCGAATGGGCCGACGTGAACACCTTCGTGAGTTCCGGGATGAGGGCCGCAGCCAACGTACCGCAGCTGATAATGGTCGCCATGCGCCACCACGCTTCTCCACCCATATCCGCCAAGAAGCCGTAGCTGACGATGTAGGTCAGGATAATCGAGACGAACGACGTTACCCACACGAGGTAGGTCAACGGCTTTTCGAAATCGAAACGATCCTTGTTACCAAACAGGGCCTTCGCCACCGTCTGATTGAGCACGTACGAGAAGATCGACGCGCCAATCATGATGATGCGCATCAGGAAAATCCAAATGATTAGCTTCGACTGAATCAGCTGGTGACCTTCGTTCGGCACGGGATTTCCGTCGGGGCCCATCTTCATGCCCACTGCCAAAACGATGAAGGTGATGAGCGCTACGCCGGTTACGCCGTAGGTTTCAAAGCCGTCCGCCGTAGGGCCGACCGAGTCGCCGGCGTT
>JAYUBV010000330.1:0-5792 GCA_043740655.1 Pseudomonadota bacterium
CCGCATTCGCAGCCTGGCCTTTTCCACCAGGTGAATGAGTACTACTTCAAACGAATCGAAGCGATTGAGTTCACGGTTAAGCACGACGACGGCCGCTACACCGACAACTTAGGCATGGCCGACATTATTCTCGTGGGACTTTCCCGCACGAGTAAGACTCCGCTCAGCGTGTACCTTTCCTATAAGGGGTGGAAGGTCGCCAACGTGCCCGTGGTGAGGGATATTCCGCTGCCGCCCCGCCTGTTCGAGGTGGACCAGCGTAAAATTATCGGCCTTATCATCGATCCGGAGTCGCTGTCTCGGATTCGAAAAGAACGCCTCATCAAGATGGGCGAGGATGGTAGCGGGGAATACGCCAACTATGACCGCGTAGTGGAAGAGATCGAATGGTGTAAGGATTTATTCCGCAAGAATCGCCGATGGCCCGTCTTCGACGTTTCCGGCAAAGCGCTGGAGGAGACCGCGGCGGAAGTCGAGAAGGTCATCCGTAACAGCATTCCCGAAAAATTCGGTCAAAATCAGTGAGCCGGACTAGCGGCCCCCTGACGGCCCGTGTTTTGGAATAGACAGTAGCCCGGCAGAACTTTCGCCCTGCCGGGCTTCTATCCAGTTCTCCTCTCGGAGAACCTTGGGGGGGTAGGGGACGAGGCAAATCAAACACAAACTCAAAAAAAACGTTCCGCGCCAACAAAGAACTCACTCACGAACAGCTTGTGTCCCTCTTCGGCATCAAATCAGTGTCCGCTTTCGCTCTGATTCGCCCGCCTCGGAGGGGATCATTTTGCAACGGGGATGCCACCCCAATGGGCTTGGAATCGATCTCGTGCACTTAGAGTGCGTGGCTTCGATTTGGCCGCGCACTTACGCCTTGCCGCAGCATACAAGTAAGCCCCTTGATATCCGTCACTTTTTTGATCGACACCATTTTGGAAGGTCTGTCCAATTTTTGTCTGGTTTGTTACTCTAAATGCCGACCCTTTCCCACAACGCCCCTCCCCAAAATGAAACTCGCGATCCTATCGAAGACAGCTCAGGTGGTAGGCGGCGTGGAAACGTATTTGCGTGAACTCATTCCCGCGTTGCGAGAATACGGCCACACCGTTTTGGAGTGGTACGAGGATGGGGCAAACGCGTCTATCGACGATATCCGCACCTTTTCGCCCGATCTTCTCTTTGTGCACGGATTGAAGTCCGCCGCGGTCGAGAAGGCCGCGTTGGACATTGCGCCGGCGGTATTTTTCGCCCACAACTACGATTCGACGTGCATTAGCGGCTACAAGCGGTGGAAGCGGCCGTCGTTCGTTCCGTGTCAGAGGGCCCTCGGTGCCGGGTGCCTCGTGCACTACTTCGTGAGTGGCTGCGGCGGGCGCAACCCCCTCACCATGGCGCGTGATTACGAACGTCACTCCGCCCACCGGGCCGAGCTGTTGCGCTACCGGGCGATTCTTACGCACTCCAAGTGGATGCAGGCCGAATTCCAAAAGAACACGGAGGGACGCACTCCCGTGCACCGCATTCCGTTCCTAGTGGATGTGGCGCCGGGGGCGGAGGGGACACCGCCGGAAAGTACGTGGCGCGTGGGTTTCCTGGGGCGCCATACCGCGCTAAAGGGTGGCGACGTCCTTATCGCGGCGGCCGTTCAGCTGGAGCGGCTCGGGCGCCCTTTAGAGGTATGGTTCATGGGGGAAGGGCCCGAGCGCGACGCTTGGGAAAAACTGGCGGTGGGGGCCGAAACCGATCGCGTGCGGTTTCGTTTTTGGAACCACGGCGACAATACCAAGCCGTTCCTCTCGCAGATTCACTTGCTCGCCGTTCCCAGCCTGTGGCCGGAGCCATTCGGGCGCGTGGGGGTGGAGGCCGCGGCCTGCGGCGTGCCCAGTGTGGCCTTCGCGGTGGGGGGAATTCCGGAATGGCTCCAGCACTTAGAAAACGGAGTGCAAGTTCCGCTCTCCTCCGATCCCGCGGGTAGCCTAGCCAACGGAATTCAGACCGCCCTTGAGGGCGGCAACTACGCTGGGCTCGCGCATAACGCCCGCCAAACCCCGGGCCGCTACACCAAAGAAAAACACCTGGCGGCGTTACTCCCGCTGCTGGAAAACTGCCTTACCCAAAAGGAGTCCCTCCCTTTTCGTCAAAATGACTAAAAAGGAGTCCCTCCCTTTTCGGCGGAATCGCGTTGGGATATCCTCTCCCCATGCGTAAATCAAATCTCCTTTTAGCCCTCCTCCTCGCCGGTTGTGCGGGTAAGGGCCCCTCGGTCGATAAGCAAGCTCGGGTCACCGTGGCGTTTCAATCGCAGCGGTGGGGGGCGTTGGAACCGTGCGGATGCCAGTCGAAACCTTACGGCGGAATCGACCGGGAGTTTAACGCGCTAAAGGCGATCCGCGCCGAGCGCGACGAGGTCATTTACGTCGATGCGGGCAATTCGCTGGTCGGCGACGGCGGCGCTAAAAACCCGGAGGCCTACGAAAAAAAGGCCAAGGCTCTGGCGGAAATGCTGGGGGTCAACGGCCTCGATGCGCTGCTGCCGGGCCCCTTCGAATACGCCCTGGGGACCGCGAGACTCAAAGAGATCGCAAAGGCCAGCAAGTTTGGGTATGTCGGCACGAATGTGACCGAAGGGAAGAAAGAGATCTTTCCCGCGTCGCTTACCGTGAGCCGGGGGAATCTTAAAGTAGCGATCCTCGGCGTGGTTTCGCCCAAGGGAAAGTTTCCCAAGGGGGTCGAAGTCGAAAATCCGAAAGCCGCCATTACCCGCACTTTAGCCGCGGTGAAGGGCAAAGCGGATCTGATAATCCTGATGTCGCAGCTTACGATTGGCGAAAATGAGGCGCTGTCGGTGAATTTTCCTGAAGTGGCGGTGTTGGTCAGTGCGGATCCGGGATTTAGCGGGGAAGACGCTCTGTGGATCAAGGGCAAGACGTTAGTCGTCGACACGCACGTGCAGGGCTACCTGCTTGGCCGTTTGGATTTGGATTTGAAATTTCCATTCCAAGGTTTTTACTCGCGCACGATCGTGGAGAAGAATCAAAAGCAGCTCGAGGCGTGGGAAGGGCAGCTAAAGAAAAATCCCGACAACAAGATAGCGAGCGAGATGGTGAAACGGATGAAGGCCGACGATCCGCTAGTCGCCATACCCGGAGGCAGCGAGTACCGGCACGAACTCGTCGCGTTGGACGGCATCCGCTACGGGGAGAAGAACAGCGTTTCGGAAATGATCAAAAAGGAAAAAGAACGGATCGCTCGCGAAGCGCGCAGCGAGTAGACACGAGACTGGCCGGGCCACGACCGGAAAGTCAGTTGTGGAGAGCGGCCCAGCTTGGAGTGATGGGGCCGGTGAAATATTTCCAGCTGATAAAATTCCCCCAGGTGCTGCGCACGTGAACGCGGTAGCGATCGCGCGGGAGTTCCCCCGTAATCGACCAGGTGCCATGACCAATTAGCTTCTTAAACGGCGCCCAGTTTCCCGTGTCCTTCGCGATTTGTAAGGCGGCAGCGATGCGGTGGTTTCCTTCGTTGACGAAGTAAGTGCGCGAACGCTCGTGGTAGTACCCCGAAACAACGTGGTCATCGTCTTTGTAGTCGAACGTGCCGTTGCTTAAAACCTTTAGGTAGTGGTCGTACTTGTCCCAGTTCCCAATCCCTCCCTGCATCGACATGATCATCACGTCGGGGCGCTCGGGCGTGTCGTACGACCAACGGAAAGGCCGGTGCATGGAGCGGTACGAGGCAAGCGCCCAGAGGTTGCAGACGGGTCCTGCGGGCAGGCGGACGGAGTCGCGTCCAGGCTCGGGTTCGGCGAAGATGGGGCCGCTCCCCAGGGCCAAGGCCAAACAAACGACGAGGAGTTTCCCAAATGCCATCCCTTAGAGTCTAGCAGGAACTAGGGGCGCGGGGTCAGGGGGGCTAGAAAGCTGCGCCAGCTCAAGTAGTTGCCCCACGTGGACCGGACGGGGAGCCGATGGTGGAGGTCGGGGATTCGATCGGTCTTCTGCCACAGACCGTGACGGAGAAGCCGTCGGAACGGACGCCAGTCGCCGGTCTCCTTCGCAATTTCCAAGGCAGCGGCTAGCCGGTGGTGCCCTTCGCCGACGAAAAATATCCGCCGCCGTTCGTGGTAGTGTCCGCCGATACGCCCCTCGGAGCTCTCAAAGAGGAAGCGTTCTTCGAGCATATCCCGTTTGAAGGCTTCGATATCGTTTACGCGGTCCACCACATTCTGCGACCCGGACAGGATCAGCACGTCCGGACGTTCGTATCGATCTGGGGCCACGAAATAAGGGACGTAGTAGCTTGCGTCGCTCAATAACCTCGCTACGAGTTCGGCGACGCACGCCCGATCGGCCGGGCTCTGCGGCAAGGCGACGGCCGAGTATGGTAACGTCACCGCGATTAGAATTAGGAAGCCAAACTTCACTCGACCCCTCGTCCGTTAGGGACAAAAAAAATCCCGGAAGCGATTGCACTCCCGGGATTTCAAAGGAAACGGATATACCGTGGCTTAGTTAGCCGACGGCTTGCCGGTGTAGAAGCACGACTTCAACTGCGAAGGCATGTTCTCACCCTGGTTGAGGGCGTCGATCATGTTGCGGACGACGCGCTCTTCTTCGCCGACGTAGTTCGGTTTCTCGTCCTGGAAGGCTTTCAAGCCTGCAGTTACGAACTCTTCGCCCTTGGCGACTTTGTCGATGCCCAAGGAGGCGGCCAAGGCCGGAACTTCCGGAGCATTCTCCGCGCACCAGCCACGGGCACCGGCCGAGCAGAGGCCCGGGGTAATCGAGGTAGCGACGAGGTACATCGCGGCCAAACGGGCCAAGCGTTCACGGCCCGCGCGGGTAAAATTCCCTACGGCAGCTTTAACCGCTTCGGCGCCTTTAGCGTTTTTGAAACGGTGCGTGGATAGGGCGATGATACCGTCCGTGTTGTCGGCTACCGCGTACGTCGCATTCGACGTTGCTTTCGTCTGTCCAAACACCGCGGCCAAGGTCTGACCTTGAGCAATCGCAGGCGACTTGGAGGCGTTTACGAACAGCTGAACCAGCTGCGAAGCGTCCTTCACGTCCTGTTTAGCGACGATGTCGCGAATCTCTTTCATGTCCGCTACGGAAAGCGGAGCGCCTTTGGCTTTCGCCAAGGCATTCACCGCGCCAAACAGCGACGCCGCCGATTCAGCATTTCCGAGAAGCTGCGCGGCCTGAGCCTGCGTCAACCGATTCGCGGCAATCTTTTCCGCGACGGCCAAAACCGTTTCCACCGAAGCGGTAGCGGTGGCCCCATTTTGAGCGAGAACCGGAGAGACGATCATCGTCACTGCGGCGAACAAACCAATAAACAAACGACCCATTGAAAAATCCTCCCATTGCCTGGAAAAAACAGAATTCTTAGATATGCCGCCGTGTGTTTAATATCAAGCGTCAATTTGGCGGGTCGGTTCTTTTCGGCACGGGCCGCCGTACCCGGCATGAGCGGGCCTATTTTGTCACTCGAGCCCTAACCAAAGCCTCAACTTTAAAGGAGGTTTTGGTTGGATCGGTAAGTCCATCCATGGTATAACGCACCACATCATTGAAATCCAATAGGGGGGATTTTGTTTCGCGGACTGTGCGTTTACTTGTCGCTCTACCTTTGTTTCCCACCTCAGGCGTGGGCACAAAACGATGCCCAAAAAGGGCAGGCGATCGCACGTCCGGCCGTGCCCAGGGACGAGCGCGCTAACCTCCGGGAATCCTTTGCCCTGGCTAGCTGGCGGCTTGCCCACATCGTAAAGACCAAGGGAAATTTTTTAGCCAAGA
>JAYUBV010000331.1:0-5764 GCA_043740655.1 Pseudomonadota bacterium
GACCTTGCTGCCAACCGTGGAGAGGTCCGGCGCCATGCCGAAACGACCGTGCTTACGATCGACCCCTTCGATCTGATGGCAACCCAAGCAGCCGATCGAAGTAAACAGCTCTTTACCACGATCCGCATTGCCCAAGGCACCGTGGGTGCCGGGGGTGTACTCGTCCGAATTCTTCATGATGAAGTCGGTGATCGCCTGCATCTCGGCCTCTTGGTAGGCCGCGAACTGAGGATTGTCCTTCGTGTTGTCCTGCAAAAACGCCGACGGCATGCGCGCATGCTCGTTGAAGTTGCGCGGGTTCTTGATCCATTTATAAACCCAGTCCCGCGTCACCTTGCCCTTCACCTTTTTCAGGGAAGGGGCCGGTTTGCGCATATGTTCCCAGCCTTCGATCTTGTGGCAGCCGTAACAACCGGCGGCCTTGATGAGTTGCACCGAAGCGTTCAGCTTCTGGGCCTTCGGCACGTACTCCGTACCGCGATGACAAACTCGGCATTTTCCTTCGGTGTACTGCAGGGGCACCATCTTCTCGATCACGTGATGCATCGACTCCCAGCCGTACTTCTTTCCCCACGCTTTTTCCTGCTCTTCGTTCTGGGGCGTGTGCGCCGTACGGGTGAAGTGCGTGGCCTGACCGCGCCCTTCGTGACAAACGGTACAGCCAACCTTGTCGATCGGATGCGGCGACTTGGCGCCCAGAATCACCTCGAGATTGGGATGGGTGCGGAAAGGCTGCGGCTCGTTTTCAAAGCCAAGCTTGTCTATAGCCATATGGCAGGTCGTGCAACGATCTACCTTTTGCACCTGCGCAAAGAAGACGTCGTCGCGAATCGTTGGCAGCACGATCTGCTGCAGCCGTAGCGAGGGGTTCGCCATGTCGACCATCGGGGCACTGCGGAGCAGTTTTTCCAGCGAGAGCTCCGACGCGGCTTTTCCCGTCTTCAAAATATCGAGCTTGGAGGTCAGGATCTTGGACTCTTTATCCAGCTGTTTGCGGTTGGCTTCCAATGCCGCAATTTCGGCTTCCTTTGCCTCTTTGATCGTAGCGGCTTCGTTGGCGGAGTTCTTAAGGTCCACGACCTGATTCCAGAACCCATTGAGCTTTTCGCGGTCCCGGGCCTCGTTGACTGTCGAGCTTACGTGCCCAGCCACCAATTCGTGGCCCCACTTCGCTTCAAACTCGTACTTGCGAACGTCGTAAACAGCTTTCCGTGCCTGGTACTTCGTCAGCGAGTTCTTGGCCTTGGTGGTGAGCCCCACCAGCTCTTTACGGAGGCGTTTCTCGTCTTCGGCGTGGGTTTTTAACGTGGCTTCGGCCTCGGCTAGCTTGGTATCCACCTCGGTCAACTTCGCCTGATCCACACCGGATTTTGCCTCTGCAATCCACGCGTCGTATTTCTTCTGCTGCAGCTGAAAAAATTCGAGCTGGTACCCCTTCCAGTCGCGGCCGAAGTCATCCAACACCATCCAAAGCGTGACCACCATCATCGCGATGCTGGCTAGAGCGAACACCTTGATAAGGCTATTGGGGCGATAAAAACGATCTTCGTTCGGGTTGTTGGCCATAGTTATCTCTAAATATTAAAGAACCATTCCGGAATCGCGACGATGTATTTCAAGTTGATCGTCCAGCGCAGAACCATCTTGATCGGCAAGGCCGCCATGCTGAGCAGCAGGAACGAGAGAATCAGGAATCGCGGCTTGCCCATTTTAGCAGCCATGTCCTTCATAATCTTGTTCTCGAGCGCCCACGTGCCGACGACGAAGTAAGCGATGACGGCGATGAAGCCAAAGATTTCACGCAGCAGGATATTGTCCGGCAGCTTGCCACCGTTCAGACCCGCTTCGCGGAAGATGTACTCCGACAAGTTCACGTTGTTCAGCACTTCGAGCTTGTGGAGATCCCATACCTCGTAGGGGCCGAAGAAGTTCCAGTTCGGACCGCGCAAGAAGGTGCCGTACACGATCAAGAGCGCCCACAAAATCAAGAAGCCGAACAGGAAGGTCGTAATGGCGAACTTACGCTCTTTAAAGGTGTAGTAGCCGTTCCCCTTCGGGTTGATGTCGATGAAGGGCAGCACGATGAGGCCGACCAAGATCAAAGTGGGAAACACTACGCCGGCGAGCCACGGATCGTAGTAAACGAGCATTTCCTGGAGCCCCAGGAAGTACCAGGGCGCTTTCGACGGATTCGGCGTCTCGACGGGGTTGGCGGGCTCTTCGAGCGGCGCCTTTAAGAGGATGGACCAGAGGAGCAGCCCCGACCATACGAGGATCGAACAGACGAATTCCGAGAAAACGAGATCTGGCCAGGTAAAGACCAACTCTTTAGCTTCCTTCTTGTTCACTACGTCTTTGCCCTCTTCGATCAGCTTGTCGTTAATGCCCCCGATATGGATCGGCAGCCACGTGAAGAAGACCAGCAGGAAGAGCATGCCCACGATGGGCACGTTGTCTGGCTTGGCTACGACGGCGCGGAAGGTTTCGTTGAGCATCGACAAACCGATGAACAGCGCCAAGCCCCCCAGCATGAGGAACAACGTACTCTTCTTGGCGAACCATTCGCGCCACTTGAAGAGCAGCAGGAAGAACAGAATGCAGGAGGCCGTAAACAACAACCCGGGAGAGCTGATGCTGTTGATGAATGACGTAATAAAATGTCCGATGGATGCCATTGCAGTTCCTTAAAGAGGACCGGAGATGCCCCCGTCCTTTCTGACTCGCCAAAAGTGAGCCGCCATCAGGAAACTGGCGACGATCGGAATGAAAATACAATGGAGCACGTAAAAACGAAGCAGCGTGGCTTCCCCAACGAGACGTCCGGCCAATAGAGCGAAACGAACGTCGGAGCCGGCGTGAACCACGTCGAATCCCATCACCATATTCACGAGCGAGGCGCCGGGCCCTTCACTGCCTAAGAACGGAGTCGCGCGGCCCATGTTCGAGCCTACCGTAATCGCCCAGATCGCTAGCTGATCCCAAGGGAGCAGATAACCCGTGAAGCTGAGCAACATCGTTAACACCAGCAGAACGACGCCGATACCCCAGTTGAACTCCCTCGGCGGCTTGTACGATCCGGTGAGGAACACGCGGAACATGTGGAGCCACACGGAGATCACCATGGCGTGGGCGCCCCAGCGGTGCACTTCTCGCATGATGCCAATGGGCACGTGCTCACGCAGCGCGATGATATCGGCGTAGGCGAAATCCGCCGTGGGCCGGTAATAGAACATCAAAAGGATGCCGGTGACCGTCTCCACCATGAAGAGGAAAAACGTGATGCCGCCCATGCACCAGGTGAAGCTCATGCGCACACCCGACTTCTTCATCCGGATCGGATGAAGATGCAAAAAGACGTTCATCAGAACCACGAGCACCCGATTTTTTGGATTGGTGGGCGGGCCATGACGGAAGAAAGACTTCCAAGCCTGTGATTCGCGAATCGTACTGATAATTCCCTTCGCCATTTACGTACCTCTTAAAGAGTAGTCGGGGCTGTACGCCACCCGAAGGGGGCGGGCCCAAAATTCAAAATGCAATTCTAAGCCAGCTCCAGGAATGAGGCAGGATCGTTCCATTGCCCCTTCTCGAACTGATATTTGGCCGTTTTATCCACGAAGACCTGTCCGTCTTCGGATAGCCGCACCTTAAAACGTTCCAGCGGACGCGGGGCCGGGCCCTCGAAGTTGATGCCGGTCGCGTAGAAACCCGAGCCGTGGCACGGGCACTTGAACTTGCCTTCGGCGTCCAGCCAGTTCGGCGTACAGCCTAAGTGGGTGCAGACCGTGGACAGGATATATAGACCGCGCTCATTGCGAACGATCCACACGCCGTATTTCTTCTTAAACCGCTCGTCGACCTTGTTAACGACGTACTCGGCCGGAAAGCCGGCTTTAAATTGCTGAGGTGGCTCAAAGGTAATGTTCGGGAAGAACAGTCGGCCGGTCGCGGCCACGCCAGCGCCCATTGCGGCAATAAATCCGGCCCAACCAACGGTCAGCCAGCTAAGAAAAGTACGGCGAGATATCGCCTCCGGTACTTCGGGAAAAGGTGGTTTCGGCATCGTGCTTGCCTCGGACTGAGTCTCTAGCTCAAAGGTTTTGAAATTCGCCAATGTTATCGTTGCTTAGGGCCTTAGTGTCAACCCGAAGGCAGGCGGTTCCATTCAAAAGTTTGATGCGCTCCGCCAGCCCGCACGGAGGCGGTTCCCTTTGAGGGTTTGATGCGCTCCGCCAACTTTTCACAAGCCCCTACTTACGGTATCGTCGCCCGATGTTGAGTAGCTCCCCCACGATAGCCCCTTCCTACATAGAAGACTGCCTGAAACGGCGGGTCATCTTCTTCACGGGTAAGGGTGGTGTGGGGAAATCGAGCGTCGCGTGGGCCACTGCCTTAGCCTGCCAGCAGGCCGGGGCCAAGGTTCGCTTGGCCTCCTGGGCCCCCTTTACCGAAGCCGCTCCGCCGGATTGGGTCACCAGTCGCGTAGCGTGGGAAAAGCTCGAAACGCTTTCCTGCTTCAAGGAATACGTCCTAAAGCACTTTCGGGTGGAGCCGCTCTACGGTTTGGTGTTCGAGAATAAGATCTTTAGGTCGTTCGTTTTGGCCGCACCGGGACTGGCCGAAACCGTAGTGGCGGGAAAAATCTGGGATATGGTCCATTCGCGCGAGCAGGACGTCCTGATCGTGGATCTGCCGGCCAGCGGCCACTCGGTCTCGTTTTTCCAGTCCACGATCGGCGTGCAGAAGATCTTCCCCATTGGATTCGTCCACGATGCGACCACCCGCATTTTAGAGCTATGGCGCTCGGACGCCTGCCGCATCGACATCGTGTCGTTACCGGAGGAGATGCCGATTACCGAAAGTACCGAGCTCAAGCAGAAGCTGGAAGAGATCATTCGCGGGTCCTTAGGTTTCTTCCTGATGAACCGCGTGCTGCCGGCTTTCGATTTGAGCCAGCCCGCCGCCGTCGCGCCGGAGCTGGAAGCGGAACGGCAACGCTACTCCGCCCGGAAGGCGGACGAGGTCCAGCTAATTGAAACCGCCCGCGCCTCCGATTTGCCCGTCGTCGTCATCCCGCAGTTCGCGGAGCCTTCTTTGCAAACTTTGATCGAGCAGATGCAGGCCCACCTATTGAAGGGGGCGCGCACGTGACCCAAAAATATTTTCCTAAGGAAACGTGGGACAAGGCGCGCGTCTTCGTTGTGTGCGGCGCCGGGGGCGTCGGCAAAACTACCGTCGCGGCGTCGCTGGCGGTGGCGCTGGCGGAAAAAGGGTACCGCACCTTGGTGCTAACGGTGGATCCCGCCAAGCGACTCGCGCAGTCCCTGGGTTTGGATACGTTTGAGTCCGACGTGCAAAGGATCCCCCTCCCCTTCGCGCCGAAAGCGGAGCTGATGGGATCGATGCTGGATTCGTCACGGTACTTCGATCGCATGATGGAGCGGTTTGCCAAATCGGAAGCGCAAAAAAATCGGATCTTAAGTCATCCGCTTTATCGTCTGACCGTAAATCATCTGGGCGGCACACAGGAGTACGCCGCGATGGAAAGGCTGCTCGAATTCGCCGACGACAAACGCTTTGACAAGATCGTCATCGACACGCCGCCGACGGCCAACGCGATGGATCTATTCACCGCGCCTCGCCGCATGGCGGAGTTTATGGACGGTCAGGTCGTGAAGTGGTTCCGCAAGGAAAGCGGTCCGTTCTCGATTTTTAAGACGGGCGCCAAATTGGCGATGAAGATGCTGCAGAAAGTTTTCGGCGG
>JAYUBV010000332.1:0-1683 GCA_043740655.1 Pseudomonadota bacterium
AGTGGGTGTTTGCGTTTGGGCTGGAAGGCGACGAAGAGCGCCTGAAACACCTGGTTCCGTTCTGGAACGCGGTTCCGGCCGCTTGCCGAATTGTGATTCATGCCACCAACGCTTTGAATGTCTTTTCGCGGGCGACCTGGGTGCTGCCCAACGTGTCGTTCTTCGAGAAGAATGGATCTTACGTGAGTGCGTTAAACCGCTTGCAGCGCGTGAAGGCCGCGATTCCATGGCAGTTCATGGCGCGCGACGCGCACGGCGTTGCTTTAGGGCTTCGCCGCGGTGATGATCGCGAGGCGCCGAATCAGCGCACCGGAGAAGGGGCTTTCCAGAATATAGTGGCCCCTAAAACCGTTCGCCAGGACGTGACCTTTAAAAAGTTTTCTAAGTTTGGGGTGATGATGCCCGCCTTGCCGACGAACGGGGGGACGGAACATGTCAGCCCGTAACGACCTCGTTAAACGCCCGCGGTACAAGTTGCCCATAAGTCAGCGTGTGTACCTCATCGCCATCTTCAAGGGCATGATGATCACGGGGCGCCATTTCTTGCGCAACCTCTTCAACCAGAAGGGGATGCCCAATATTGGTTACCCGGAGAAGAAGCGGAACTACTCGCCGCGCTTCCGTGGTTTACAGATCCTTACCCTGAAGGCCAACGGGGACATACGCTGTACGGCCTGCATGCTATGCGCGACCGCTTGCCCTGCCGACTGCATCCACATCACCGCCGCCGAGCATCCGGATCCCAAGGTGGAAAAATTTCCGAAGGAATTTAACATCGACATGCTCCGGTGCGTATTTTGTGGCATGTGCGAAGAGGCCTGCCCGGTGGACGCGATCCGCATGGGGCCGAACTACGAGCTAGCCAGCTTCGATCGCAGCGATTTCATTTTTTCCAAAGAAGATCTGGTGCGCTTGGGTAACAACACCCAGTCGCGCGTGCAGGACGAAACGTCGTCCCCGCAGATGATCGAACAGCGCGGCCAGCGTGAGCTGGCGCCGCCAAGTCTACATTGAAAAAATGGACCACACTCGATGAGGCCGTTACCCCGGACGGGGGCAAAATGACGTTACGCGAGCGTGATGGCGTGTACGTCATCTTCCTCGATCGCTACGAGCTGATGTCGACCCGCATGGTGGAGTCGGAGCGGCAGTTGGCGGAAGTGGGCTGCGCTTCGATAAAGAGCCGCCCCAAGGCGCGCGTGCTCATCGGTGGCTTGGGGATGGGGTTTACCCTGAAAGCCGTACTGGAACAGCTCGGCCGGGACGCAACCGTAGTCGTCGCCGAACTGATGGCGGAGGTCATCAAGTGGAATCAAAATCCGGAGTACCCACTCGCGGCCGAGGCGCTTCGGGACAAACGGGTTAAGATTGTGAACGACGACGTGGTGCACGTGATCCAATCGGCGAGTGATTCCTTCGATGCGATTCTGCTCGATGTGGACAATGGCCCCGCGGCCTTTACCGTGGATAGCAACCATCGCCTCTACGGAGCGGACGGATTGTCGCTCGCCTTTCGTGCGCTTCGCCCGAAGGGGGTCTTTGCCGTTTGGTCGGTGGACGAGAGCAAAGCCTTCATCAAGACGTTAGCGGGCCAGCGGTTTCAGGCTGAAATGGTAAAAGCCACGGCCCACGGCCGCTCCGGCCATCGCACGATCTTTCTCGCCACCCGGCACTAAATCCGTA
>JAYUBV010000333.1:0-5759 GCA_043740655.1 Pseudomonadota bacterium
GGTAGGAACTTTTTCAAAAACGTGTCGGCCTTCTCGGCGGAGACCTTGTTTAAAATGTATTTTCGGTTCGAGCTGGCGTACGGGCCGCAGGCGTCGAAAAATTTGGCGGCGTAGATCAGAAGCTCTTCGGTGCCCGCGGGGCCTAAAATCTCCTGGGTCCGCTTGAGGTTCTTAGCCGCAAAAGCGGTGAGCAACGTATCGCGCAACGCCAGCGAATGGCGATGCGATTGTAAAAAGAGCATCGTTTTGCCGTGTCGGGCGGCCTGCATCAGGTGGAAGGCCAGCTTCTTTTCGGACGGCGAAAGGCGCTCCCAGACCAGAGCTCTGGGTTCAGCCCCCTCGATACGCAACCATTTCGGAAGGGGCATTGGCTCGGCCGGCGCTGCGGCCTTTAACTTGGTGCTCATCCCTAAGAGGATAACCGATACCAGGACCCAAAAAGTAGAGTGTTTTCGTAACATTCTGCCCCCCAAAGGCTGTAATAGGGGCTCACGGTATCGACTTCCCACACGCAAGACAACCTAGTAACCTGCGCGCGTTTATGAAAATTACCGACTACCTCGAAGCGTCCGACGTTTTCTCGAACCGACACATTGGGCCAGACCGCGTGGCCGAGCAGAAGATGCTAGATCAAGTGGGGTACTCCACTCTGAACGCTCTCTCTCTCGCGGCGGTTCCGGACACTATCCGGCTAAACCGCGGACTGGACTTGCCGGCTCCGCTGGGGGAGCCTGAGGCTCTTGCGGAGTTAAAAACCTACGCGAAAGAAAATGTCGTCCGCCGTTCGCTACTCGGCATGGGCTACCAGGACTGTCGGATCCCCGGCGTCATTCAACGCAATATTTTAGAAAACCCGGGCTGGTACACGCAGTACACTCCGTACCAGGCAGAAATTTCTCAAGGAAGGCTCGAAGCACTGCTGAACTTCCAGACTCTGGTCACCGATCTGTGTGGCCTGCCCATCGCTAACGCCTCGCTGCTCGACGAAGCCACCGCCGCGGCGGAAGCGATGGCGCTTTGCTACGGCAACAAGACTGCCGAGCGTAGTAAATTTTTTGTTTCCGATCGCTGCCATCCGCAGGTGATCGAACTTGTAAAGACCCGCGGATGGGGGCTGCACATCGAAATCGAAATTGGCAAAGAACACCAGGTCTCGGCCTGGGGAAAATATTTTGGCCTGCTCTTGTCCTACCCCACGACCGACGGTGAGATTTGCGATTACCGCCCGCTCACCGAAAAGGCCAAGGCGGCCGGAACTTTGGTCGCAGTAGCGGCGGACCTGATGAGCTTGCTGCTGCTCGAAGCTCCAGGGCAGTGGGGCGCGGACGTGGTGTTTGGCAATAGCCAGCCCTTTGGAGTACCGCTCGGATTCGGCGGACCGCACGCAGCATTCTTCGCCACCAAAAAAGATTTCGAGCGCCGAATTCCCGGCCGTCTCGTTGGTTTGTCTAAAGATCGCGAAGGGCGCCCGGCGGCCCGCCTCGCTTTGCAGACGCGTGAACAACATATCCGCCGCGAGAAAGCGACCAGCAACATCTGCACCGCGCAGGTACTGCTCGCGGTGATGGCCGGCATGTACGCCGTCTACCACGGCCCCGAAGGCTTGAAGCGAACGGCCAACCGCGTGCACGCGTTGACGGCGCTAATGGCGGATCTGCTCAAAGGCGCCGGCTTCACGCTGCGCTTCGATCATTTCTTCAATACCCTCCGCTTCACCGCCGGCGGCAAGGGCGCCGAGTGGCAGAAGAAACTCCAAGAAAAAAATTTCCTGGTCCGATTATTCGAAAACGGCGATCTCGGCTTTACGCTTGACGAGGTGTCGTCCACGCGTGAAGTGGAAGCGATTGCGGCGATCCTGATGGACGGCAAGTCCAACCCGAAGATGCACGAGCTACGTCGCAACGTGGTTTCGCACCTGCCGACGTCGCTGGTGCGCAAATCGGCGTACCTCACCCATCCCGTGTTTCACCGTTACCATTCGGAAACGGAGATGCTGCGCTACATCCGTTTGCTGGAATCGCGAGACCTGTCGTTGACCTCGTCGATGATCCCTCTGGGATCGTGCACGATGAAATTGAACGCCACCGCGGAGATGTTTCCGGTCAGCTGGCCCGAGTGGGGCGGAATGCACCCATTCGCCCCCTCGGAAGAGACGGCCGGCTACCGCCGATTGTTCCACGACTTGGAAAAGTGGCTAGCTGAAATCACGGGCTTCTCCCACGTGTCGTTGCAGCCGAACTCGGGCGCGCAGGGCGAATACGCCGGGCTGCTCGTCATCCGCAAATATTTCGAGGCGAAGGGGCAGGGCCACCGTAACATTTGCCTAATTCCCAAATCCGCGCACGGCACCAATCCGGCCAGCGCCGCGATGGCGGGGATGAAGGTTGTCGTCGTCGAGTGTGACGATCATGGCCACATCGAGATGGCGGATTTGAAAAAGAAGATTGCCACGCACCAGAACGAGCTCGCGGCGGTGATGGTGACCTACCCCTCCACCCACGGCGTATTCGAGACGGAGATTAAAGAGATCTGCTCGCTCATCCACGCGGCGGGCGGACAGGTGTACCTAGACGGTGCGAATTTGAATGCCCAGGTTGGCCTCTGCCGTCCCGGCGATTACGGCGCGGACGTTTGCCACTTGAACTTGCACAAAACTTTCTGCATCCCGCACGGCGGCGGCGGTCCCGGCATGGGGCCCATCGGCGTAGTCCCGCACCTAGCGCCTTTTTTACCGACTCATCCCATCGTGAAGGGGGTGGGCGGCGAGCAGGGGGTCAGCGCGGTGTCGGCGGCCCCGTGGGGCAGCGCTAGCATTCTCGTCATTCCGTGGATGTACATCCGCATGATGGGGGAGGCGGGCTTAAAGCGAGCGACGCAAATCGCGATTCTAAACGCCAACTACATGGTAAAGCGGCTGGAAAAGCATTATCCGATTCTCTTCCGCGGGCCGAATGGCCTCGTGGCTCACGAATTTATACTCGATCTGCGCGACATGAAAAAATCGGCGGGCGTCGAGGTGGAGGACGTAGCGAAGCGGTTGATGGATTACGGATTCCACGCGCCGACGATCTCGTGGCCGGTAGCCGGCACCATGATGGTCGAGCCCACGGAAAGCGAATCAAAGGAAGAGCTCGATCGTTTCTGCGACGCCATGATTGCGATCCACGGTGAAGTGTCCGCGATTTCGAGTGGGAAGTTAGATAAGACCGACAACCCGCTCAAGATGGCGCCGCATACCGCGATCGAAGTGGCGGGTGACTGGAAACATCCCTACTCCCGCGAGGTGGCGGCGTTTCCGGCGGCGTGGACGAAGACCCGAAAGTTCTGGCCGGCCGTTTCGCGCGTGGACAACGTGTACGGAGATCGCAACTTATTTTGCACGTGCGCGCCGATGTCCGATGAAGACCACGACGCCTGATTCTAGGCAGAGTCCCAGCAGAAAAACGGCGAGGCCCGCCGCGAGGTAGGTGAGCCACGGAGGCTCGTAGCGAATGGCCACTTTGCGTGTGCCCGGCGGACGTACGGTAATGCGATCGTAACTATCCGTCTCAATCGGCAACCGGACCCCCTTTTCGTCATAGGCCTTCATCCAGTGGCGATGCAAAAAGTTGGCGGTCACCAATCCGGCACCGTCGGGAAATAGGTCGAGGCCATCGCCTCGAATCGCGAAGCGCACCGGCGCCCCGTCGGAGTTGAAGACGAGCGGTCGAGGCGAGGCTAGTTCGTAAGTCGAAATCCCCTTCCACGTGAAAACCAATGTTGGGCGAAGCACTCCGAGCCCCGGCGGCAAGTCGGTTTCGGCCACGATCCAGCGCACACCGTACTCGGCGAGTGCCTTGGGATCATCGGCCGTCCGATCCAACGCGCGTTTGAATTCCTCCGACGAGTGCACCGTCGTGTCGTACCCTAGGAACGACGGAATCGCGTACGCGGTCGGAAAATTCAGGGGAAGGTTGAGGATGAAGTCCTGTCGATTCGAGCGGGGGGCGGAGCGGGGATAAATTCGCCCTATTGGTTCGACCCCCGGCAGGAAGCGCTGCGCGTACTCCGCAGGAAGGAGGGGATAAGGCTTATCCGAAAAATAAAAAAAGGCGACGTGCGAACTGCTCCATGCATTCCACCCGGTGGTGACGACGGCGATGGTCGCGAGCGTGCGTAGGAAACGCGGGGACCACCGCTGGCGTCGCCACAAGTTTTGCAGAAAAAGGGCGCCGCTCAGTCCCGCAAAAAATTGCACGAAGGCCAGAAATTTGAAGGGGAGGGCAAACTTCGAAAAGATCGGAAGCCACGAAAGCGCGATCCAGAGGTGGCCAGAATCGCCCAGCCCCAGCCAGATCGCCAGCACCGCGAGCCACGTGAAGGCCTGGCCGCCGATAATTTTTCTACTACCGCCTCCGCGCGCGACCAGAGCGATCGCCACGAGTAGGGCGGCTAGGGACGCCCACGGCAGCACGCCGCCCGAGAAGTACATGCCGCTCCAGGTTGAATTGCGGAGTGCGCCGTCGGGCACGTAAGGAAAAAAGAGTTGGCTGAAGTGCGCGCCGATGTCGAGATGACCCCAGGGGTCCGCCACTCGGTGTCGGGCCTCCCGTAACTGCGCTAGCGCCAACGGTAGCGCTAGTCCCGTCCCCATGAGGAGCGCGCCCAGGGCGCGGATGAGCCGCTCCCGGGCTAGCTCCCCCGCCCAAAACCATAACCCCCCGAGCAACGTCAGGAACAGCAAACCGTAAGTCCACATCTGAGCGTTTCCGGCGTGAAACCACAGCCCCAGGATCAGCGCCGTTTGCAGCGCCCAGCTGCGCGGAACGATCGCGGCTTTAAGGCGGTGTGCCTGCAGAAGGAGAAGCGGAAACCACAGCCCCACCGGCAACATGTAGTACCAAGATCGCCCCGCAATGAGCTGGTACCCCGAGAAGGCGGAGCAAAAACTGAATGTCATCGCTAGTACGGAGCCCAGCCCCAGCCGGCGGGCTAGGCAAAAGCAGGCGACGTACGCTCCAACCACGTGAAAAGTGGCGAGCACCTCGAGGGTGAGATTTTCGTTACCCAATACGTAACGCGCGATCGCGTACGACAGCACGGTGGGTGGGTAAGTAAGCGAGTACAGGCCGATGCTGGTGGTGGGGGCGCCGAGGTGTTGGTACGCGTTCCACGAAGGAAAGACCCCCGCGAAGAGGCTGCGACACCCGTGCAATATTACGGGCAGAAACGAGGAAAGATTGTCGTCCTGCGAAAAATAAAAGGGGTCGAACCATTGAAGCACGGCGAAAAACAGGACGGTGAGGGCAAGACCCCCTAAAAACGCAGCGCGTCCCGCGGGACTGGGCTCGGCGCTTTCGGCGAGCCAGGCCTCGGCCGGAGTGGACCGGCTTCGAAAGAAAGTCAGATAAAGGACGGTTGCCCCAAAAAGGAATAGCAATCCGTAACGTACGGCGAGACCCATCCCGTCATTTTAGCACTCTGAGATTCCCCAAGAGAGCGGTAGAATTAGAGAACCCCTATTTTCTACTCCACCCCCTCAACGCAAAGCAGCCACGACGATGCATGTCACGCTCATCGAAGTCCCGCGCATGGCCTTTCCGTTGAACCACGCCTCCAATGTCGTGGTTGCCCCACTCGGGATCGCGTACATCGCAGCCAGCATCGAGGCGGCCGGGCATGAGGTCCACGTCATCGACGCGATCGGCGAAGGGATGACCACCTACACCCCCTTCGGTCCTGTGTACCTGCGCGGCCTTTCATTTAAAGAGGTGGTGAAG
>JAYUBV010000334.1:0-1678 GCA_043740655.1 Pseudomonadota bacterium
CGCTAAACGGAAACTCCATGGTGGAAAACGCTAAATCTCCCGTTCCGTCGAGTCCGCCAGTCCATTTCGTCTTAACGCTAAATCGTTCACTCATTGAAACTCCTTCACGTGTTGGCCGATAAAACTCTTGAAAGTGCCGGGCGCCTCACCGGTGAAGTCCCGCACGGTGCTCATCACATGGGCCGCCTCGCCCCGGCGATAGCTGGCGTATAACTCAATAAGCGCTTCGATTTTCCAATCGGGAATCTGACGTTGGCCCATCGCCCGCCGGGCGGCCTCCTCGGACACGTCGAGGTACTGGATGGGGCGGCCAGCCGCGAAAGTCAGCGTCGACACGGCCTCGCTAAACCCGATCGCGCGCGGCCCGGTCAGATCGAGGGTGACTCCGTCAAATTTGTTGTCGAAGAGCGCGTGGTAGGCCACGCGCGCCACATCCTTGGCGTCGACGAAGGAGATAAGTGAGTCGCCCGCGGGAATCGCCACCCGCGAGGCCGCGCGAATGGCGGGGGCATAGTGCTGAATGAAGTTCTGCATTAGGGCATTCGGGCGAAGGTTCACCCAAGCAATTCCGGAGGCCGCCACCAGATCCTCGCCCTCGCCATGCCAGCGCAGTAGCCGCGCGGGTGAATGGGTCATGGCCCCGAGGGCTGAGATCTTCACCACCCGCTCGATTCCCGCACGCTTCGCCGCCACGAGTAGCGCCGCCGTCAGCTCCACCATACTGTCGACTACCGGAGTGAGAAGAAACAGGTGGGTCGCTCCGCGGAAAAGCGGATCGTACGTGCGCGGACTGAAGTAATCAAAGTCCCGCCGGTTCCCGGTACGAACGCCAATGTCCTGCGCGTGGAGCAGTTGAAGTAGGTGCGAGCCAATACTGCCCGTGGGGCCTAACACGACGACTTCAGGCATGGGATTCCTTTTTTCGCATAACGGCGAACCAAGCCCGCGGAGAATGGGCAGTGGAGCCGTGGTAAATAGTTGGCCTGATTTGCGTGAGTTGAAACCGCCCCGAAAAAATTTGGTGCAGATCCAACCGGGTGAAACAGAGGGGCCCGAAATCACGGCTGGGGTTTTCAGTACTCATCACCTTCAGCCAGAGCAGACCCCGGGGCACGAGAAGACGGTGGACCGAGTTCAGATAGCCAGTCCGTGCGTCTTCGTCGAGCACGTGGAAGCATCCCCGATCGAGCACGATGTCGAACGTCTCCGTCAGCGTACTGTCGGTGATGTCATCGGCCGCGAACCGGGTGTCCGGGTAAAGTACCCTGGCTCTCTCGACCGCCGGGGAGGAAACATCCGTCCCCAACACTTGATGCCCTTCCCGCCCAATGAGGTGGGCCTGGTTTCCCAGGCCACACCCTACATCGAGAATTTTCTGGTCGGGCCGTCTTAATGTTTTCAGCTCCCCGGCGACATCCGGATCGAGCGTGGGAAAATGCCAAGGAAGGGTCTCTTCCTTGGCCTCCACGTAGAGCCGGCGCCAATCGGGATGCCTTTGCCCGGGCAGGAGCCCCGGAATTTTAGAGCGTTCCATTGATCACCTCACCGGAAGAACAGGCGAACCGGACCACCCTGCGGAAAGATTTGGGTCAGGCGCGCCTTGTCTTCCGCGTTAATAATACGATCCAGATCGATTTCCACAAGGTGGGTCATCTTTTCCAAACGGTCGATTACCGCG
>JAYUBV010000335.1:0-17392 GCA_043740655.1 Pseudomonadota bacterium
TGCACCGACGAGCACTACCCCGACTTCGATGACTACTGGTACTTCTGGAATCCGGATCAAAAAAACTGCTCGTTGGAGGAAGGCACCCACTTCGACACCATCGCGGGCGACCTGGTCCGTCTGCCCAATACCAAGCTGACGTATCCCGAGTACGACCGGCTGGTGGATCCGCAAACCGAGACGATTCCCCTCTACGTTTTCTTCGGCAAGGACGAGGCCTCGCAAAAGGATGATCCATTTAAATCGAAAGATTTAAATGCAGAAGCGTACCAAAACTTCCGCAAGAACCTGGTGAAGATGGGATTCTCGGAACCCGAAGCGATGGGTAACGAAGAGATGAACGAGCACCTAAGCGGCAAACATTTCAAAAAGCCGTTCGTAGAGGTGGCCGAGCTAGTCGGAAAGCGCGCAAAGATGCGCTTGGTGCTGTTCTTTGGAAACACGGGTATCGACGAGAAAAGCGACGCGTTCCACTACTTCTACAAAGTGGCCAACGAGAAATCCGCCGTCATGATTTACGACGGCCACTCGGGGCTGGGCGGTCATTTAGACCCGTCGGCCATCGAGGAACGTCATGGTTTCAAGATCAAGATGAACCGCAACCAGTACCAGATCTTCTTCTTCAACAGCTGCACGTCGTACTCGTACTACAACACCTTGTACTTCTACCGTAAGGCGAAGAATTCGGTGCGGAACATGACCAAGAACCTCGACATCATGACCCAGGGCTTGGCGGCAGATTTCGACCTGCACGCACGGGCTAACTTAGCGTTGGTGCGGGCGGTTGCGATCTGGTCAGCGGGGAAGAAGGCACCGAGCTACCAGAAGTTGGCGAATCAAATGGACCAGAATAACCTGTTTGGAATCAACGGTGACGAAGACAACTCGACCGAAATGCCAAAGACTCTTTAGGATTGAGGCAGAGGGAAAAGGTAGCGACGGGCTCCGAGGTAGGCTTTGGTCCAACGGGGATTATCCATGTATTCGACCGTAACCTTCGAGGCTTCAGCCAGCGCCGAAATGAACTTTGCGTTTCCGACGTAGATGCCTACGTGGGCCACCTGGCCGGCACCGCGAAAGCCTGAAAAGAAAACGAGGTCTCCGGGCTCGAGCACTGCCCCCTTGGTGAGGAGCCGGGTTCGTTCGTCGCGGAACTGGTCCCACGCCGAACGCGATAAATCAAAACCCGAAAGACGAAATACTCGCTGCACTAAAGCCGAGCAATCCACCCGCCCCGTCGCGCTTAAGATCGCTCCGTACTGGTACGGCACCCCTTCGTGCGACAGCGCCACGCGCACCACCTTACGAATCGCCGTCTCCTCCGCCTTCAGTGGCGTGATTTTGGAAACAATTTGAACTGGCGAAACCTCTTCTTCGTGCCGCACGTGCGTTTGGGACAGCACGACTGCCCCGAGTAAAACGACGAGGGCGGGCGTCCGAAAGGCTTTGGGAAAAAGACGAATGGCGCTCACGCCAAGGAACGAAGCGATGAGCAGTGAGTTGGCGGCCAGCACGGCCTGTCCCACGGACGTGAAATTGGCGAAAAATACGCCGCCCCAGCCGGTGAGTAGAATCACCGTGAACGCGGCGAACCCCCACCCCAAACGCGGCCCCAGCCCTTCGGCGCGGTAGTGAACAATCCCGAGACAGGCTACGGTCCAGATGAGGTGGGCCAGCGCGCGAAACTGCCAAGCGGCCGGAAAGGAAGCAAGGGCGTTGGGATGAAAAAGTAGCAACGCGCCGGGGTACGCGGCAAAGAACACGAGTAGACACAGCGTTTTTTCCAAGTGTTCACGTGACCATTGCAAACGCATGTGCCGGATTCCTTCGTGACCCGATTATAGCCACTAGTGAAGCGGCATGGCCACGAAGTCATATAACTCCGGAGCCAATCCGCTACTAAGCGTTACTGGATTACCGAGGCGCCCATCCGCCTGAATGGGGTACGCCGTCAGCGTGCTCGAGGCACCCGCAGCGCTGCCGGCAATAAGAAACTTTGAACTCGGGTCCACCCGAATCGTTCGGAGGCCGGGGATTAGATACGACGGGGTCAATTCGGCGACGATGCCACCGCTGGCATCGAGAGTCCAAGTTTGTAAAGTGGACGAGTTTGACTTGACGAATAGGAAACGGGAATCGGGCGACACGGCCATACGCACCTCATCGAGATTGGCGATGGACGCGCTGGCGCGCGCGCCCACGGCGGCTAGATTGCTAATGCCGTTATAAGCATAAAATTGCACGCCGAGGGCAGTGGGGCCCCCCACCGCAAAGGCGGCGTAAAGCCCTTTACTCGTTAGGATCGACGGACCGCGAACACTGCCCATAAATTCAATGGCCCCCGTCTGGAAAAGCGGGGTGTCCCCGCCGAAAGTGTAGTTATCCGAAAATGGTCCCGATATCACACGAAAGCCAGTGGTGGCATACGCACGGCGCGCGAAAAAGTACGGGCCGATGGCGGCAAAGGCACCAAAGTCAGAAGTTAAATTTGGAGTTCCGCCGTTACTACCCATCACCCCGGAGGGACTGAATTTGCCGAAGCCTAGAAAGCCAACCCCGCGGGTCACCGCGTACTGCCCATCGTTGGAAAACGTCAGCCCCTCGGCCCCCGAGAACGGATTGCGATCTGCCCCTGACGCAAGATGCTGCAATGTGCCGTCGATGCCGACGTCGAATGAGTCGTTATATCCGCCGGTCTTCTGCCAGGCTAGAAGGCGCCGACCATCCGGAGTGACCTCGACGTTTTCAATATAAATGCCTTGGGTCGGGTAGCCGCTCTTTATCGTGAAGGCCCCCGTATCCTTATCCATGAAAACGCCTTGAATGGAATTCAAAGCCGGCGAAGTCTGATTAAAGGTCGCCACCGCAATCGCCACGCCGGTGATCGCCGCGCTCGATGCCCCCCCCGCCGAAGTATTCGCGAAGCACTTTCCTAAAATGTCGGTTGGGCCGGTGGACGTCGAGGTCAGAGCAATCTTGCTATTCGTCAATAGGGTTTGGTCTTTGGCTACCGCCAGCTCGTAAAGTCGGGGAAGGCGCCCTTGCTCGAATAACGCCGTGACGTCTTTTCCGATAACGGCGGTTCCGAAACTGGTCGCCACGCCGAGCACCTGAATCTTCCGGCCGACGCCGCCGGGGAGCGAAAGTTTCACCCCCGCAATCAGTTGGTCCGGGGACAGCAGTTTAGACGAGATGCCGACCTCGACGCAGTCCGGGGCGTAGGAGCCGATGCTGCCCGAGCTAACCGTGGGGGAAATGCCGGGCCCCGAAACATTGACGAGGTAAGCATCATACGCGCGCCGGCTTCCGGGGGTCAGCCGTGGTAGCCGTGCCGAATCAAGTTGGATCCCGACGGACGAGCGTGAAGGGCTGCAGCGCCCCGCCGCGAGCGCGAGTAGGAACAGCGCGAGGGAGAGCCAAGCCGGGCGGAAGGACGACGGAATCATTCCGAAATTGTACGGGTGAACGGGTTAGCTCGCTAAGTAAAAGATCGAAGCGAATTTGCAACGCGGCAATGGATCCCGACTGCCCACGCAGAGCTTCCACCAGAGAATGAAAAGTCGGCGGCAAAATGAGCGGTTCGACGCACACGGCCACGCAAGGGCGGGCAGCATCCTGCAAAGCCGACAAGGCCGAACGCACCAGGTGGGCGTGGGCGGACGAGCCGTACCACTTTGGCTGTGCCAGATCATCAAGGAGCACACCGATTAGATAGGAAACGATCAGCTGCCGGCGGGATGGCGCCTTGGCGTCCGCAAACACGGCGTTTAAGATCGTCTGCACTTCCAAAAACAGGTCGCAAAAGTGATCGTACCGATCCGCATCGGCGCCGAGCAGATGGTCCACCACGTCGTGGGTGCCGAAGAAGGGAAGCTGCCGCTTCGTCATGAGATCGACTTGCTGGCGCGCGATGTTCTGCCGGATTTCCCACTCATTGGTCAGCAGGTAGCTGACACGGTTTTCGCCCGTCACGTCGAGCGCGGAGGCTAAAATCCAGTCGCGCACAATCACCAGCTCAAAGCCGCGTGCCCGAAACTGCACCGCCACGCGGTTGGGATAGATCACCACCTGCTGCAGCTCGCCGTGGTCCCCCAGCGATTCGGGGGCCAGAATTTTGGCAAAGTCGGCGTGGCGAACTTGCAACGGCTTGCCATCGCGACGAGTAAACCGAATTCCGAGGTCGTCCCCCTTCGCAAAGATTTCGGAGTTCCACGGATTTTCGGCCGACTTGGGCGGCAACACGCCGAAGAAAGGGCTCAGGCGATCGAATTCCGGGTTACCCACTTCCCGCTCCAAGGCCAGGCACGTGCACAGCGAGGCCAGCGCCGGATCTTCGGAAAAGGTGAGAACCGGATTTCCCTGGCGGATCCTCTCCGCCAAACGAAGTTTGGCGGAGAGGTCCAAATTCCAGGTATTAGCCGAGGTCGTCGCTATCATTACTCGGCCAAATCAGATTCTTGCGTAGACGGGTGTAACAACGCATTGCGGAGCACGTCTAAGCAGTAACCCATGCGCGGCTCATTTAGGTTCGAGACGGGGGTTACGATAACGTTCGTGCCGTCGAAGCGGAACTGACGCTTTACCAACGCCAAGCACTTCTCGGGATCCTGCATCACATTACAAAGTTCGTTGTATTCGCCCGCCTTCGTCGTCTGCGGAAAGTGACCGATGTTGCAGCCGCTGGCCTGCGGCGAAACGTCCCGGCCGCGCGGGGTGGCGGATAAGGTGTTTGCCGACGCGGTTAGGCTGGCGGCGGCTACTACGGAAAGGACGAGGGGGGTAAGGCCTTTTGATTTATTCACGGGGAAGCTCCTTGAGGGTTGCGGGGAGTCGCTCTCCCCTTAACTCCAGATTAGGCCCAGTCGGCTTTTCATAAAGTGAATTTAATTCACCGGAATCGTTCGATTCGCCAGAAGGAAGGGATTTGGTTTAGGATGACGGCCATGAAAACGAATTCAAATCACCCCTGGATTGCCTACGGAACCGCCTGGAAAAAAGACCACACCACCCGTGTGGTGCAGATGGCATTAGATTGCGGATTTACCGCCATCGACACCGCCAACCAGCCGAAGCATTACCAGGAACCCCTCGTCGGCGAAGCGCTGAAAAAGCTGTGGAGCGAAGGGGCTCCGCGCGATAAGTTTTTCATCCAAACGAAGTTCACCCCCGTAGACGGACAGGACCACCGCATTCCGTACGATCCGGGCGCGGAGATCGCCGATCAGGTGAATGAGTCGTTCCATAAATCGTTGCAACAGCTTCACGTCGACTACCTAGACTCCTACCTGCTCCACGGCCCGTACCATAATCCCGGGCTCGGCGGCGAGGACTGGCAGGTGTGGAGCGCGTTAGAAAAAATTCATAAGTCGGGCAAGGCGAAACGCATCGGCATCAGCAACGTGAACGTGGGGCAGTTAGAGCTACTGATTTCCCAGGCCGAAGTAAAACCGATGGTCGTGCAGAATCGCTGCTTCGCCCGCAGCGGTTGGGACTGGGCGGTGCGCGAGCTCTGTAAAAAGGAAAGAATTATTTACCAGGGCTTTTCTTTGCTAACCGCGAATCCGGGCGCCGTGGGGCACGCGCTTACCGAATCTATCGCCGATCACCACGAAGCCACGCCCGAGCAGATTATTTTCGCATTCGCGCGGCAGATTGGCATGATGCCGCTGACCGGAACGACCGATCCACTCCACATGCGCCAGGATCTCGATGCTTTCGATATTACTTTGTCGCCGGAAGAGCTCGCACAAATTGAACGAGTAGAGCAATGAAACCCGCGATCGTGGCGTTCGTCGGGCTAGGACTCGCCGTGCTGGGGCCGCTTTCCGCCAACGTGCGGTTGCTGCCGCCGTTCGTGGGGTTCCTCCTTTTTATCGCCGGAAGTTTAGCCGCCTTAGGCGGAGCCGTCGTCCACACCGTGAGCCTCGTCCGCGGACCTCGCACCGGAACTCCGGCCGACCTCTACGCGCTGGCGGGGTTCGCGCCATTCCTTTTGATGCTCTCGCTATTGACCAAGGCCGGGGCGTTTCCGCGCATCAACGACGTCAGCACCGATCTGAACGAAGTACCGAAATTCGTGGAAGCGCCCAAACTTCCGGCGAACGCGGGGCGGGATATGGGGTACCCGGAAACGTACAAAGACCTAGCGCGTAAGCACTACCCGGATCTCACGACGAAGGTTCTCCCGGGGACGCCGAACGTAGTGATGGACAGGGTTAAAAACTTATTCGACCAACGTTCCTACATTACGATCACGCGTGACGATCGCCAGGCCAACGAAATGGAATTGGTTTGCGAAAGCGGCATCTTCCATTTCCAGGACGACGTCATTCTGCGCTTCCGGGCCAACCGGTTGGCCACTACCGTCGACATGCGTTCCAAGTCGCGGGACGGTAAAGGGGACGCGGGGGCCAATGCCGCCCGAATCCGCGATTACTTCAGGGCCTTCCAAGCCAACAAGTGGGAGTGATTACAGTTCCGTAACCACTTCGCCCGACACCGAGTTGGCGATGAAGCAGTTTCGGTGCGCCTTTTCGTGCAGCTCCACGAGCTTCTCGTGCGCGACAGGCGTTTCCTTAGAGAAGACCACCTTCGGCCGCAAAATAGTTTTGGTCACCGCGAGTTTCCCCTGCGCGTTCTTGTCGAGGATGGAGGTCGCCGTATCATCGTAGCTATCGACGATGAGCCGACTCTTCGCCGCCACCGCCAAGAACGTCAGCATATGGCAGCTGCTCAGCGCCGCGGTCAGCATCTCTTCCGGATTGACCAGATCGGCCTTACCCATGAACTCTTTCGCGGCAGAGCCCGGAACGGACTTGCCGCCTTCAAACTTTACCTCGTGCGTGCGATCGTAAGTCTCGTAGGCAAAGTCGGTGGTTTTGCGCTTCCAGGTAACCGTAGCCGTGTGCTGTGACATTGAAGTTCTCCTCAGTTGTCGAAGTCAAAATAGGTATCGGGGAAACGTTCATTTTTCAAAGTGTAATGCCACCATTCCTTGTCGTAGTTTTTAAACCCGTCGGCCTCCATCGCCTTTTGGAGCAGCGTGCGATTCTGCCCGGCGATGGATGAAATCGCCGCACTCGCGGTGGCGGATTTTTCGCTGAAGAAATCGTACGGGGTCCCCATGTCGAGCGGCTCCTTTTCCTTCCCGACCTTTACGATCGTCAGGTCGACCGTACTCCCGCGGGAATGGCCCGACTTAGTCGCGACGAAACCGCGCGGAAAGATTTCCTGTTTGGGAAGGCCGGGGTAAAAATCCGCCTTCATCTTCTGGTCGGACAGATTCATGGCCCATTCGATGAAGTGGTTCACCGCTTTCTGCGGACGGTAACAGTCATGGGTCTTTATTCGGTATCCCTGGGCCTTCAACTTCGTATGCACCCTTACCAATGCCTCGGCCGCTGGGCGAGTCAGCCGGCAGTTTCCAGTGCGGTATCCACGAATGGGCACGCCGACGAAGTTGTAGGCGCCGGCATATCGTGTGTCGCTGAGAATCGTCGGATCTAGCTCGGTTAGGACGACAAATTCGTGGCTATCCTGGGATAGGGTGGCCGGTGGCTTCGAGGCACACCCGCAATGCACGACGAGTAACAAAAACAGTGAGGCTGGTTTCATCGCCGGAAAGTCTACCTTCTTTTCATCCCCCGTGGCATAACCTCGCTCGTCATGACGCAAGCCTGTCCGCTCTGTACCGCCGCCGGGGCGACCCTGGTCTGGGAGGGAAAGACACCTCCGAGGCCGTACTACCGTTGTGCGGTCTGCCTCCTCACGTTCGTGCCGAAGCGGTGCTTCGTGGACGCGACGGAAGAAAAGTCGCGTTACGAAGAGCACGAGAACCATCCCGACGATCCGAAATACCGCGCGTTCCTAACGCCCGTGTTCGACGCCATCGTGGAGCGAGTCGAAGCCGGCGCCTCGGGGTTGGATTACGGCTGCGGCCCGGGCCCCGCGCTGGTCGCTATGTTTCGCGAAGCGGGCTTTGACGTGGAAGGGTACGATCCCTTCTTTGCCAACCGCCCCGAGTTTTTAAGACGGAAGTACGACTTTGTGACGTGCAGCGAGGCCGCCGAGCACTTCCACGATCCGGCCGACGAATTCCAAACGCTGCGCGGATTACTAAAGCCGGGCGGTCGCTTGGCTATCCTCACCCAAACCTGGAGTGAAACCACCGTTTTTTCCGAGTGGTACTACGTGCGCGATCCAACCCACGTGACCTTCTTCCACGCCGGCACCTTCACGTGGCTTGCTAAAACGCACGGCTGGACCCTTACGCTGGCCGAAAAGAACCTCTTCGTCCTTACGGTTTAAATGTCAACGTAAGCAGCATCGGCCAGCCGACGTACCGCTGAGTCTTTTCCGATTTAGCACCATCTTCGGCGGTAGGTGCATGTTCACTCATCGCGGTGAGCTTCAGCCCCGCATCGGACGCTGCGTTCACAAAGTCCGAGATCTGGTGCGGATGCCCCTTGGGGTAAACCTTGCGGCCCGTTTCCTTTTCGGTGAAGCGGGCCTGAGTTCCCTGCGATCGAAAGCTCCATCCGCAAATGGAAATGCCTTATCTAAATCCGCGTGTAAAAACTTCACCCCGGAGGCGCCGGGCTTAGCGGTGGCCTTAGCGAGCATGCCCTCCGATTGATCCACGCCGGTCATCCGGGCGCCGTGGCCGGCGAGACGCAATGTCTGCCGCCCGGTACCACAGCCCAGATCCACGATCTCCAAGTGCATAATGTTGCTCAGGGCTAAGTCGACCGCCCTTTCTTCCAAAGCGATCAGAGGATTCTCTTCGACGTCGTAAAACTCCGCCCAGAGATTGTAGCCTTCGTTCACCGATAGAAATATTTCGTCCATGGGGCGGGTTTTATCACCGACATGCTACGATCTCACCATGGTATTAATAGCTCGGGGCCTCCGGCGGTTCGCCATTCACGATCGCGCGCTGATCGTGTTTCGCGTATTGGTGGGTCTGCTGAGCCTCGATGCTCTTCTGCTGGACTGGCGACACCTCGAAGCGCTGATTGGTCACGAGGGAATCTTCCCCAACGAGCTGGCCCGGCAAGGTGCCGTCTCACCACTCTTCCCCCTCTATTTCTGGGTAGACGCGGGCGCCGGATTGCATTTGCTCTACGCCTTGCACCTCGTGGTGGCAGTAGGTTTCACCTTCGGGTTCCTCCTCCGCTATACCGCTCCGGCGCTGTGGTTTCTCACTCTCTGCTTTCAGTGCCGCGCCGAAGTGTGGCTGACCGGTTTCCACGAGTACCAACGCCTCTTGCTGTTCTGGTCCCTCTTTCTACCGCTGACTTCGGCAAAGTGGGACAAACCTAAAATCGTCGCCTCCCCTGCCTCGGCGGCGATCCTAATGCAGATCGTACTGGTCTACGTCATGAGTGGTCTTCTCAAGACTGGCCCGGAGTGGCGGTGGCCTGGCTCGGCCATCGGCGTGGTCTTATCGCTGGAGCCCCTACGATTGCCGTTCGGAGATTGGTTGAGAAACTTTCCCCGTCTCCTCCAGATCGGGAGCGCGATCGTACCGTGGCTAGAAGTCTTGGGCGGAGCTTTTCTGTTTTCGAACCGCCGCACCGTACGCCACATGGCTATGGTAGCACTGACGCTACTTCACGTTGGCATCGGGCTCAGCTTTTTCACGGGCCAGTTCCCCTGGATCTGCGTAGCTGCGCTGACACTATTTTGGCGCCCCGTTACCGACCCCGTCGAATTCAGTCTGGGCCGTTGGCGGTACTTCCCCCTGGCGGCGTTGACGGGGATTGCGTTGTGGAACCTGGCGTTCCTCGGCGGCCACGCAGATTTGCGGGCAAAGTGGCGGAGACCGCTCTACTGGCTGAGACTCGATCAATACTGGTACACCTTCTCCCCATCGCCCGCGAAACAATCCATCTGGCTCACCGCGAGCGGGATGTGCCGCACCGGAACACGCCGTTGGTTAGATCGGCGAAACGAACAAACCGAAGACGGACGAAAGGTACTTCCGCCGTCGTTAGTCCGGAGCGTGCATTGGATCGAGTACACCTACCGGCTGCCGCGAACGGGGGAGGAACCTCTTCGGGTCGCACTGGGCCAATACCTGTGCCGGCGATCTAAACTCACCCTCTCCGAGGCCAGGGTCCTTAAGCTTGAGCTGGTGCTTAAGGACGAAACGACGGGAATGACGGACTACTTCGATTGGATGCACGATTGCAAGGCGCCCGAACCTCGGTAGTATCGAACCATGTCCGACCATGAAAGAGATCCTAATGTTCCGGATGGCCAAGAAGGTGGCCAGCCCGAGCTTCCGCGCGAGGGGCACTTTCGCCCCGTAATCAAGAGCACCATGCTGTCCCAAGCCCCGCGTAAGCAGGCTCGGCTCGTCGCCACGCTTTCGATCTGTGTGGTGACCCTCGCGTCCGCCATTCACTGGCAGCACCCCGATACGTGGGGCGCGCTGATGGAAGCGACGCCGACTCAGGTCTTTGAACAGAAACAATACTGGCGCATCGTCACCAGCTTTCTCATTCACCGAGACGTGAATCACCTGGCGAGTAACTGCTTCCCGCTAGCGATTCTCGCGTACCACCTGTACGGCTTCTTCGGCCCACTCGTCTATCCGGTGGGCACATTCTTGATGGGCATCGCGGTTACGGCTACGGCCTTGCTGACGTACGAACCCAATGTGAACTTGCTCGGAATTTCTGGAGTGGTTTACGGGATGGCGGGCTTTTGGCTGACGCTCTTTTTGTTCGTGGAGCGCAGCAGCTCGCCTGCATCGCGCTGGTTGCGCGCAGTGGGTTTCACCTTCGCCATGTTGATCCCCTCACAGATCGATCACCATGTGAGCTACCGCACTCACACCATCGGCATGTGCTGGGGCATCGTATGGGGAGTGCTCTACTTCTTGAAAAATCGCCGCCGTTTTTACGAAAAAGAAGTGGTCGCCTGGGAGTAGTCTAGTTCAAGTCCCGCATGCGGTTTCCGCCCGGTCCGCCGCCTTGGCGCAGCACTACAATCCGCTGTCCGTTCCGGTGCTCGGTACCGAGGTTGACTAGCCAGCTAACCGCACTCATTAACAAGGCCGCCGCAAAGGCCGCGCCGAAGCTCGCCACGTGAATGCCGGGCATGAACGAGGCCATCAAGCCAAACACGATGCCGTTCACCACGAACAGGAAAAAACCAAGCGACAGCACCGTCAGCGGCAAGGTCAGCAAGATGAGCAAGGGTTTCAAGGTCACGTTGAAGAAAAAAAGCAGTAACGCCGCGAAAAAAGCGGTGGAAACGCCATCCACCTGTACGCCCGAAATGACGTAAGGGATCGCCAAAATGGTCAAGGTCGTGATGGCCAATCGGCCGAAGAAGCTTATGCGCATGGGCGTAATTTAATCACTCAGCGGACTAGGTCAAAATGTATAATTAACGGATATGAAAAGAAGCCGCCTCGAATGGTCGTTCATTATCGTCTTCGTCCCAGCGATCATTGCGTTTTACGCAATATACAAATACCCATTCGACATCTTCGGCCCGGCCGCGGACACCCGGCTGCTCGGAAAGAACCTCTCCTTCTGGTACATGGGGCTTTACACCGCCATCGTATGTGGAATCGCGGGCAAGGCACTTTTGCAAAATAAGAACGTCTACTCGTTCAAAGCCGTGCTACCGCAGGGGTTAAGCCCCTACCAACGCAAAAAGTTCCTGAGTATCTTTTTAGTCCAAGGCGTCGGCTTCTTCCTGCTCCCGTTCGTAATTCTCCCTCTGTCGAGGGGGGCTAATTTTTGGAATGACTCGATGGGCAATCCGGTGAAAACGGCGCACGTCTATCTATTCCCCGGCTTCACTAGCCCGGGCATGGCGATCTACCTCTTCGTAGTGATTCCGATCTTCGTGTGGTTCTTCGGTAAGCGATATTGCTCTTGGATCTGCTCGTGCGGAAACCTGGCGGAAACGGTCGGCATTACGGTGTGGGGCAAGAAGTGGGTGAAGGAAGGGACGCCGCGCGGGGAGTCGGCCAACCGCAGCCACTGGATCCAAAAAGCCGTGATGTTCTTTGCGATCGCCTTCGGCCTTCTGCTGCTCGTCGACTCGATGAAAGTGGTCGCGGCCCCCGATACCGTCGCCCGCCTGCGGCAGATTCAGGACTTCTTCATCGATTTCATGTTCGGGTCGGTCATCGGGGTCGCGGCGTACCCCTTTTGGGGAACGCGCGTCTGGTGCCGCTACGGCTGTCCGCTAGCCAAGTTCATGGAGCTTTCCGGCAAGATTACCAAGTCGCGCTTCGCGGTGAAGGCCGACGAAAAATGCACGGGCATCGGCCTGTGCACCAAGGCCTGTCCCATGGGCATCGATGTGGCTTCTTATGCCCACAAAGATAAGAAGCCGACGATGGGCTCCTTTGGACTTAGTGACACGGTGTGCATCGGCTGCGGCGGCTGCATCGACGTGTGCCCGACCAAGGCGTTGTCATTCGGACGCCACGGACTGCCGGAAGTCACTTCCCCGGCCGCCTAATCTTAAGTTACATTTAAGGCACGGAGGCAACCATGTCCGACACCACGTACTACGATCCCAAGGACCTGGCGAAGTTCGGTAACATCGCCGAACTAAATCCCGAACTCGCTAAAAAGTTCTTCGACTACTACGGCGAAGTCTTTAAGGAAGGGGCGCTTAGCCAACGTGAGAAGTCGCTGATCGCGCTCGCGGTGGCCCACGCCGTACAGTGCGCCTACTGCATCGACGCTTATACGACCGACTCATTAGAAAAGGGGTCCGATCAGGCTCAGATGATGGAAGCCGTGCACGTGGCCGCGGCCATTCGCGGAGGCGCTTCCCTAGTGCACAGCGTGCAAATGATGAATAAATTGAAAAAGGCCCAAATGTAATGAAAACACTCGCTACAAGGCAGGCACCGCTCGCCGATACGCGTAAGCAAATAGAAGCGTTGAACCGGGCGAGCGCCCCGATCGAGAAGCTGCCACGCTTCGCCGAGAGGCTAAAAGAATCGCAGCTGTTCCCGCTCAAGCCCACGTCGATTGAAACCCTGCAAATCAACGTGGGTAAGATGTGCAACCAGGTTTGTAAGCATTGTCACGTCGACGCCGGCCCCGACCGTACGGAAATAATGACCCGCGAAACGATGGCGCAATGCCTAGCCGCCCTCGCGCATCCCGGGATTAAAAGGGTGGACCTTACCGGCGGCGCGCCGGAGATGAATCCTAACTTCCGCTGGTTTGTGGAGGAGATCCGAAAACTCGGCAAGGACGTAATCGTACGCTGCAACCTTACGATCATTCTCCATTCCTCTCAGTACCACGACCTCCCCCAATTTTTCGCCAAGCACCGTGTCCACGTCGTGAGCTCGCTGCCTTATTACTCCAAGGCCAATACCGACCGACAGCGAGGTGTCGGGGTGTTCGATAAGTCGATCGTGGCGCTGCAGAAGTTGAACGAAGTAGGCTACGGCAAGGAAGGCAGCGGGCTCGAACTGGATCTCGTCTACAACCCAGTCGGAGCGTTCCTACCGGCGGACGAGGCGGGCCTGGAGCGCGACTTCAAACGTGAGCTCGATAAGCTGTTCGATATCCGTTTCAATAAGCTTTTTGCGATCACCAACCTGCCGGTGTCGCGTTTCTTGGATTTCTTAATCGAGAGCGGAAATTTGGAGGACTACCTCACTAAGCTAGTCCATGCCTACAACCCCGCGGCGGCCGCGGGGGTCATGTGTAGGTCCTTAGTGTCTGTCGGCTGGGACGGCAGTCTGTTTGATTGCGACTTTAATCAGATGCTCGAAATTGGAGTGGTTTGCCGTCACTCCCACATCGCTGATTTCACGTACGCCGACTTGGTTCAACGTACTATCGCTGTCAATCAACACTGCTATGGATGCACCGCTGGGCAGGGATCAAGCTGCGGCGGTTCGACCGTTTGACTGGTCGGTCACCCGGGTTGAACCCGGGCTTGGAAACTTACCTCCCGTAGTTCAACGTATCGATATTTTCTAAACGGTTGTCGGGCTGGGCGCGAAAGCGGATGTCGATGCTTATCCGGAATTCGGCCTCCCCGCCTTGCGCAGTCTTACCCGAGGTAATGCGACTGAGAACCTCCGCTTCGTTACCCACGATCTGTTCGCCCGGCATGTAAAGGAAAGCCGAACGCATCGACGTGTCGTTGCCGTACTGGTCGTACTCCTGCCGATCGTAAAGCTTACACACGTTGATGGCGGCCACTCCGGCCTCGGCCAAAGTATATAGCTCTTTGCGTTCCGAGTTCGGCGCTCCCGCACTCTGATAGACGCGGCCGTTGCGGTCTTTATCAATCCAAACCATCAGCGTGTAGTACATCGGGTCCCAGGGGCCCAGGAAGACCGACTTCGGATCCGAGGTCGGCGCCGAGCAGTTCTTGTTCGAAAGGGCCGCCAACGCCTGATACCCGTTAGAGTAGGTTTGCGTTACGCCCAGGTACGTCACCGGGGTAAACTGGCCGATCAAGTTGCGGGCGTCCTTCACATCGCCATTCGCATCGGGCAGCACCAGGAAACCATCCTTCATCGTGGGCCGGTAATGCGCGCCGATACTATTGAAGAGGCCGGTGCTTTCGATCTCCCCACCCAACCACGCGGTCTGGTGATGAACATCGTACATCGTGTCGGGGTTGCTGTCCGCGTAGTTGCGGAACATGCCGGTGTTAAAGAAGGTGCCGTGACGAACGCTCGAGGTGATGATGCCCCGGCGGTCTAGGTCGAGCACGATTGGCGTGTAGCTCGCCGCGAGTACCGTGCCCGAAACACCGGAGTACGCTAGCCAGTCGATTAGCTGCGGTACCCCTTCGTAACCTTTTACCGCAAATCCGTTCAGCGTGCGGTCCGTCGCCAGAACCTGGGTTACGCGATCGCGATATTTCCAGATGTTCGGAAGGTTAAAGATCTTGCGACCCGGCTCGGTTAATTCGTACATTCGCGGCAGCTGATTGATGTTTTCGGCGCGAAGGATGGGCACGGGCGCGTTGCCATTATCCGGATCCGTGATCTCTTGGCGAATATCCGCTACGTAGATCGGAATCGTCTGGATGTCGTTGGTGTCTTCAATTTTGCTGAACAGGCGCGGGCTCTTTAACCCGGAGGCGATCGCTTCGTCGTCCGCCGACGTGTAGGTGACCGGGCCGTAGTGCATGTACTGCCAGTTATGGATGTAGGTATTCGAACCGTCGGGAGCAGGGATGGTTCCCGCGGCTTCACGAGTCACCAACGCCATATTGAAGTAACACATTTGGCCGTTCATAAAGTCGTCGCGGGCGCCCGACGCGTCTACTTGGTAATAGTAGTGGTTAACCCCGGTTGCCGGAAGCACCTTGGGTCCGACTGGCACGTAAGACCTGCCGTTGTAGTTCCGACGCAGGAGTGTGCGCAGGTGCGACTGATTCGCCGCTTCGTCCTGAGCGGTACCCACCGCCACCGCGTAGCGGACGGGAATCAATTTCCTATAGTTGAACAATTGCGGGTAAGCGCGGCTGCGCGCCACCACTTCGAGCACCATCTGGCGCTCCGCCTCGAAACGTCCCGGATCACCGCAACGCCGGATGAACGGCCACTGAGGAGAGACCACGGCTTTTAGATTCGGCATGAACGAGTCGAGTTTAAATGAGATTGGATTTTCAAAGGGGTTGGCGGAATAGCCGCTGTTGTTACCCGCGAAGTACCCGTTCGGGTTGTACCCGGTGAGGTTATTGTTAATCAGCGCCGCGGGGTCGTCATTGCGTGGGCCAAATGCGTTTGAGTAAATCGCACGCCCAATCGGAGTGGATTTCTCCGGATCTTCTTCACCGCTCTGTTTGAGCGCCAATTTTTTATTACAAGCCGTTAAAGATAAAGCCAACACGAGTCCAAAAGCTAACCAAGGTGCTTTCATGGATGTGCCTCCATACGAAAACCAAGTTGTTTAATCGGTATGGCGTCGAGGTGTGAATCTAAGATGAGCCAAGGGCAAACTATGTAGTGCGTCGGAGGGATGTAACTGCAACGCGTATACCAACGGTATTCACGCCTAGCAGTTGAGCCTAAAGTGTATACCGCCAGTACACGGCGGCGCTGATCTGCACTAGAAAAAACGGGGAATTCATCGCCGAATCCAATAGTTAGTTCGCTGACCAGTTTAAGGACAGCCCCTCTAATTCGAGTAAGTACTGCTTAACGTTGAGGCCACCCGCGAAGCCGGTCAGCTTGCCGTTCTTACCGATTACGCGGTGACACGGCACGATGATCGCCACGGGGTTCTGCCCGTTGGCTGCCCCCACCGCCCGGGCCTTCTTAGCGTCTCCCATCCATTCGGCCTGCTGCTGGTAAGTCCACGTCTTACCGTGGGGGATCTTCTGCAGCGCACGCCACGCGGTTTTTTGAAAAGACGTGCCCTGGAGGTCAAGCGGAAGATCGAAATTAGTCCTTCGCTTAGCGAAGTATTCGAGGAGCTGTTTCCGACCCTCCTTCAAATGGGCCGGCGCGTTTTTTTCATCTTCTTCGATCGCTTCGAAGTGGTCCTGGCCATTCCAGTAGAGGAACGCGATGCCGCGACTCGAAGCGACCAAGGTCAGTTCGCCGATCGGCGTGGAGAACTTAGTTTTCCAAAGGGAACTCATTTTTTGCCTCCGTCTTTCTGAGGCACCATAAATCCGGCGCGGTTCCATAAGTAGATGACGGCGTAGGCCCGCCACGGGCGCCACGATTCCAAGTCGATATTTTTTCCGAGCGCCTTCACTTCGCGCTTTATGACTAGATCACTAAAGGGAAAGGCGTCGGGATCGCGCAGGGCGCGCATCGCGACGTATTCCGCCGTCCACGGCCCGATGCCGGGCAAGGCCAACAGCTGTTCGCGCACGCGCACCGGGTCCGCGTCGGGCTCCAATTTGACTTCTCCACGTGCCACTGCGCGGGACAACGTGCGAATCGTTTCCGCACGCGCTTCGGGCATCCCCCAGCCGGCCCCGCCGGCGATGCTCAATGCCTCGGGGGTGGGAAACAATCGCGTTAGCTCCGGCATCTGCGGAAACGACACGGGCTCGCCGAATCGTTCGACAAGACGGCTCGTCACGGTGCGGGCCCCTTCGACCGAAACTTGCTGTCCCACGATCGCCCGCACCGCAAGTTCAAATCCATCCCAGCAGCCGGGCACCCGTAAGCCCGGCGCCCTTTTTAACTCGGCGGAAAGGATCGGATCGCCTTTCCATTGGGCGACGATCGCCATCGGATCGGCGTCGAGATCCAGCAAACACCGCACGCGCCGAGACACGTCGAGCAGGTCGGGCAGGTGGCCCGGCGGCACAGACACACGGACCGCGTGGCTCTCGGACAGGTGACGAATCTCGAGGTACGTCGCTCCTCCCCGTAGGCGCACGGTACGGCGATACGTCTGCGCATCGCCCGCCT
>JAYUBV010000336.1:0-1665 GCA_043740655.1 Pseudomonadota bacterium
TCCTCGCCGGAACCCGACGATCTCATTCGCATGCTATCGGATCTGCAACGCCGCGCCGGCTAAATTTCGAGGCTAACCATTTATGCGCTTTCAATACCAAGGGGTTACCCGACAGAAGGAGCCGGTTACTGGCATCGTCGAGGCTAATGACGAAATCGAAGCCAGGCTTAAGCTGCGGGCCATGCAGATCCGCCCCGATAAGATCGGGGTCGCTTCGGGCCGCGGCACCACCTTTGATTTAAGTAAGTTCCTATCCTTTGGTTTTTTCAAGCCCATCGATCTCAAAGGGCTGATGCTCTTCACTAAGCAGTTCTCGTCGTTGCTCGATTCCGGTGTGCCCGTGGTGCAGTGTATCGATATTCTGGCGCAGCAGGAGCAGCGGGCTAGCTTTAAGAAAATTCTGTTCACGATCAAAACGGACGTGGAAGCGGGCGGTGGATTGGCGGAATCCCTGGGAAAACATCCGAACGCGTTTTCGGAATTTTTTATCCGCGTGGTCGAGGCCGGGGAAGTATCCGGTACACTCGACAAATCCATTCGTCGTATCGGCGTGCAGTTGGAGAAACTCGGGAAAATTAAGTCTAAGGTCATCGGGGCGCTGCTGTACCCGGCCATCACCCTCGTTGTCGCCGCCGCGGTTTTGGCGTTCTTGTTGATTAAGGTGATTCCGGAAGTCTCCAAACTTTACGGGGAGTCGAGCTCGGAACTTCCCGAGCTGACCAAAACCGTGTTGGCCTTTTCGAACTGGTTTCAGGACAACGCCGGCGCCATGTTGGCGGCGGCGTTCGTTTTCGCTTTGAGCTTTAGCGCCATGATGCGCGTGGAAAGTTTCCGGCACGGGTGGGATCGTTTAATCGTGCGCGTTCCGCTGTTCGGTAGTCTCATCCGCAAAGCGACGATTGCCCGCTTCACCCGCACGTTGGCCACGCTGGTGGCGAGCGGCGTGCCCTTACTGAGCTGTTTTGAGATTTGCGTGAAGCTAACCGGTAATTTCGCTATCCGCGATATCGTGGCCCGCACGTCGCTGGCGGTGCAGGAAGGTAAGAGCATTGCGCAGGGGCTCGTGCTGGGCGGAGACCTTTTCCCGCCCATGGTGATTCACATGGTGAACATCGGCGAGATGTCCGGAAAGCTCGATGAGCTGCTCAATAAAGTGGCGGATATTTACGACGACGAAGTGGACGATGCGGTCGGCGCCATGACCGGTCTGTTGCAGCCGGCCTTGATTGTAGGCGTGGGTATCATCATCGCGTTTCTGCTGCTCTCGATGTACCTGCCGATCTTCCAGCTAGCCGAGAAGGTGACTGGCCAATGATATCGCGCACCCTCAAGAAGGGGTTGCAGTTCTTCGGGATCGGCGTGCCGACGGTGCACGGTTTTACCGAGCCGCTGCACTGGCTGCTCGTGGCGCGCCTGGGGTTCCTCTTTGCCATCCTGATAGTGGTGGTGATGCGCCAGATGCTGTTTGTTGAGCATCCGCAGGATCTACCCCAAGCGGCTTTGCCGGGCGGCGGCCCCGACAGCTTTTCTCTGGCGTACCTGTTAATCGGCGGGGGGTTTCTTTTCAATCTTACCCAGGGCTGGGTGTTGAATCGTGTGCCGCCACGCTGGTGGATGGCGGCCGTGCAGATCGTGTTTGATATCTCGCTGACTACGGTGTGGATC
>JAYUBV010000337.1:0-1660 GCA_043740655.1 Pseudomonadota bacterium
CCTCTTGGTTGAAGAGGTTATTCAATCCATCGATCGCATCGGCCGCCGTCTTGTTCAGAGCCGCGAACTGCGCCTGGGCAGCCGTCTGAAGCGCGCCAACCTGGTCACAAACCTGGTTAACCATCTTCTCGAGGTTAGCGTTATTTTTCTCACCCGTAGCCGTCTGCTGTTGCTGCTGCGTCGGACCCGAGGTCTGGTTCGCAGTCGAAGTCGTGTTCGGATTCTGGCCAACCTCAACAATCGGTTTTTGCGTAGGCTCGGCCGCAGGCGTCTGCGCGCCCTTGACCATCTCAGCCCATTCTTTCTTAATCTGAGCTACGAGGTCTTCAAGCGTCTTGCCCGCACCGCTGGCCACTTCGCTGGCCTTGGTCGGCTCAGCCGACGGAGCTTTGGTGGGCTCGACCACGGCAACTTCTTCGCCTTTGGTCTTAAGTCCGAGTTCTTCGCGAGCAATCTCGTCGAAGAGCTCTTTCAGGAGCGCTTCTTTTTTATCGAGATCTTTCGTGTCCATAATCTTGGTGACGAGGTCCATCAGCGCCAACTTACGTTTGCCGCTACCGAACACCAGCGGAGCCACTTCTTCGAGGCTCTTCTTGATGTCCGTTTTCAACTTCGTCTGGGCTGCTTCATCCTTCACCGACACTAAGGCCGCTTTCAGCCCTTCGGCGAATTTGAAGGGTTCCGCCGCGAAAGCCGTCACGAACTTAATCGTGTTTTCCGCGGAAGGCTCCGTCGCCAACCACTTCACGGCTTTGCTGCTCTCGTCCTCATTCACGTGAGTGAGTTCGACCAGCTTTTCGCTGCCGAGCGGCTTTTGCCAGAGTTTAAAGTCTGCAGGGGCTGCGATGGAGATCCCCGAGGAGAACAGGAGCACCATTCCCGTAATTAGCGCCAATCCCTTCAGGCGGGTATTGACTGCCATATTTTTCGCCTGAGTGTTAGAACGTTTCATCTTCAGCTACTCCTGTTTCAAAATCTGCTTCTGCTTCAGCTCAAATCCGCGAGCGATTGTCTAGATTGCTAGAACTGTTCCAACCCAATCCTACGGACACACAACGAGTGTGCGCGCCAGAATGAGATGTCGCTCGGTTATCGGATTGAGCAAGCGGTATGCCACGGAGGTGACGGGGACGGGCACAGGATGAATACGACACAATCGAGCCCACCTTTCTAGAACCGGGGAATTTTCGTAGGTGATGGTTTTGTTGATTCCGCTGACAGGCTCCGGAAGTGAAATCGTTCAACGTGCGAACTTCACGCGACAAAAGCGATGGCTAAGATTCATCCAAGCCTCCCCCCCGAAAAGCGACGAGAAATGTCACTTCTCGAGGGAAATCCCCGGCCACCGGTAGATCACACGTCGGAACTTTTTTGAAAGGCGGTCACGGCCGGTTTTCAAAAAGGGCCGAGGTGCCGTAACGCGCGCGCCTTTTTGGCTGGCAGTTGTTTCGTTCTTGAACAGCCGCCCGGTCCTTTCCAAATAACGTGGGCGGTCATGGACGGCCCGTGGCGGTAGTGGCTGTGCAGGGGTGCCGGGGTAGAGCGCGGGCCGCAGGTTGGTACGGCGGGGAAGTCAGCGTTGGCCTTGGGTCGGGTTGACTTTAAAGTTTGGTGGCTTCGAATGGGGTGGCGATTCCTGTCCGTCTTCAACTCAACGTTC
>JAYUBV010000338.1:0-5682 GCA_043740655.1 Pseudomonadota bacterium
CCCGCGCCGCTGTGATCGAAAGCGGGCGAAAGCTTTTCCATCTTCTCCATCGAGGTATCGGCACGCAGGTTGTTGTCGCGATCGACCCCTTTCACGGGAAGAATTAGGTCCGAATAAAAACCACGCGCGAAAGCGGCGGCGCCGTTACGGTGACTGGCCAGCGCCAGCTCATCCTGTGCCCGGCGGCTGATGGACCACGTCTTGGCCATTTGTTCGCAGTGTTCGCCCATCGAGCGGCCGGTCTGCGGTTCGTAAGCTGGTGGCGTTTCGGGAATTATTTCTTTCAATTGGAATCCGCCCAGTGTCTTCACGCGAGCCATCAGCGATTTGGATTTGGAGAACCTCACTAGGCGGCGCGACATTTTCGGGTTTAAGTAGAACGCGACGTTGCTCATCGACTCGGCTCCGCCGGCAATTCCGCAATCGATCACGCCTTCGGAAATTTTCAGCGCGACGCTGATGGCGGCATCTAGACCAGTTGCGCAGGCGCGTTGCACGCCCATCGCGGGGGATAAGGGCGACAGTTCGCTGCGTAGTACCGCCTCGCGTGCGAGGTTCCAGTTAGACGGATGGTAGAACGTAGTGCCCAGCGCGACTTCGCCCACCTGTTGGTTACGCAGTTCGAATTTCTTCACGAGGCCGTTCAGACACTCGGTCATCATTTCGAGAGTACTGAGATCGGCGAGGTCGGACCCCATTCGGGAAAACGGAGTTCGGACTCCACCTAAAATTGCGACCGGTTTCATACGTCATCCCCCCAACCGCTAGTTTTATAGCAAGGCAGTGGAGAAGAGAAACGTTACTTCAGCCAGGCATTCTTGGCGGCCTCGTCGAGACCATTGATCCGGTGATCGAGCAGGAAGGAAAGGTGGGCGCGGGCTTCATTGCGAACAATCTCGTCCGGACCGTTCTGTAAAAGGTAGCGGGAGAAGTGGGCTTCCCAGTTATAGCCGCTGCCGTCGTAGGTTTCGGACAGGCTTTCATCACAAATCTTTTTGCCCTTGGAGTCGCCGTGCGTGCAAACCACGTGGCCAGGATCTTTGGCGCGGCCGTGGGCGGCTTCGTGGAAAATCAGGGCGGCCCGGCGCAACCGACTTTGAGTGAAAAAGGCCTCGCAGAGCAGCAGTACGTTCTTATTCCCCATCGCGGCGCCTACGCCTTCCGGGCAATCCGCTGAGTCGGGACCGGCCACCCTGGTGCGGTGGATTAGCCTGCGGGCCACTTCGTAAAAGTGGTGTTTAGCATCGGCGTCGTACAGGTCGTCGATCGCTTGGGCGATCAGGTAGGACTTGTTGGGCTTTTCGTCGTCACAACTAAAGACCTGGCGATTCACCGCCACCGCGTACTGGTGCTGGTAGGTCATGAGAAATCGGGCATTTAGCCGGTCGCACTCACTAGAGGCGTGCGCAAACGCAGGCACCAAGAGCAAGGACATCACGAGCCAGATCGGAAGTTGGTTCGCCATAAGTGTTGGTTTGAGCGGTTAAACGTTTAAGGGAAGCGTAGTTATAACGCATTGAGCCACTAGAAGGAAGGGCAAATGGGGCATTTTGGAACCACTAGGGTATGACCCCTTAGCCGGAGGGGTGGGGCAAGGCGCCTCACAGGTAAGGTCATTTAAGGATAAACCATTAATATTACTATCAATATTAATTGGCTGGCGTGTTGCAAATTGAAAGGGTTAGCAAGTCGATAACGCCTCGAAAGAGGCTGGAGGATCCTATGAAAAACGTATCTCAAGCGAACCTTTCCAAGCTGTTATTCAGCTTCTTTTTAGCCCTTTTGCTGGCCGGTCCGGTTTTCGGAAACGAAGCCGCCCCTGCCGATACCTCGGTCGCCCCTCCGGCCAAGGTGGAAAATAAGGTGGAAAAGAAGGGCAAACGCCGCCACAAGCACAGCAAAAAGGCGGACAAAAAAGTCTCTGAACAGCCGGCCGCGCAAGTCCCGGTCGCTCCGGAAGCCCCCGCCGTAGAAAAGAAGTAGCCCTGTCATTGCGAGTGTAGTCGGGCAGACGCCAGGCCAATCCCGTGGAACGAGATCCAACGAGTTTGTCCCCATTCCACGGGGTTCGCCTGGCGTCCGCCCGGACCTCTTCGAGGTCTCGCAATGACCCTTAGACGGCAGGAGACCGTTCGCTATTTCCGATGTGCTTTACCAGGTCGCGCGGGAAGTCCGTGATGATGCCATCCACTTTCCAGCCAATGAGCCGATCCCACTCGGGGGCAGTATTCACGGTAAAGGGGAGCACCTTCAATCTTGCGGCGTGCGCTTTTTGCACGTCCTCTTCGCTCAGAATCTCGTAGTTCGGTCCGATATGGGTGGCGCCCACGCGACGGGCCTGGGCCACGAAGTCGCCCTTATTTTCGAAGAGGCACGAGGTCGGTAAACGCGGCATAGCTTTACGGGCCTGCATGAGCGGGCGGAAGTCGAAGGACATCAGCATCACGCGGTTAAACGCGTTGTACTTCTCGATCGTCCCCAGCACGCTGCTGGTATAGCGGGCAACGAACGGATCCTTCCAGTTCGGCCACACCTTCATTTCGATGTTCACAATGAACGGCGGCCTCTTTTTGACGAGCCAGCTCAGCATATCTTCGAGCGTGAAAATTTTCTGGTGAGAAAGTTTCTGGCTGCGGAACTTGGGCTGCGGCACGCTGCCGACGTCCCACTTCTTCACTTCCGACCAGGGCGTTTCGAACAGCTGCATCTCCCGGAACGGGGCCACTCCACCTTGGCGGCAAACTCGTTCAGTTAGCGCAAAGTCGTGGAAGACGATGATGGTGCCGTCTTCGGTCAGCTGGGTGTCGATTTCAACCGCCTGCGCCCCGGCGGCAAAGGCCTCTTCGAAGGCGGCGAGGGTATTTTCGGGGTGTGTCCCGCGCGATCCGCGGTGTCCATGGACTTCAATCATGCGCCGGACATTACTTCTTTTCTGGCTTTTTGGCTGCGACAGATTTGTTGTAACGCTGCATTGATTCTTCGGATTGCGTCTTTGCCTTACCCAAAGCCTCTTTCGGCTCGGCCTGACCCGCCAATACGCGTTCGATGGCCGACTCAATATGCACGCGAGACTCGGAAAAGGTACCGAGCAGCGCCCCTTGGGTAGCCGGCATTTCTGGACTGGCCTTCAGCTGGGTAATGGCGGTACGGGCCGCCGGATTCTTTTCGTAAAACCCTTCCTTCTCCAGATCCGCGATCAGGTCCGCGCGAATGGGGAAGTAGCCGGTATTCGTGTGCCACGTGCGCTGAGCTTCTTTGGAAGCCATATACTTCAGGAATGAGTAAGCCATTTTTTGTTCGGCTTCCGGGGTGTGATTCAGCACCCACAACGAATTGCCACCGACGATCGTGCCGCCCGCGTTCTCTCGGAAACGCTTCGGAATGGGCGCAGTCATCACGCGGAACTTGGCCTTCTTCACTACTTCGAACACGTCGCTGGTCGAGGTGATTAGCATCGTGCTGCGGCCGGCCAGAAAGTTTTGCTCCGCGGGTTCCCAGCCACGGCCCACGTTAGCGAACATGCCTTCTTTCACCATGCGAGCCCACATGGTCACAAACTCGATGCCCTCCGGCGAGGCGTACTGCGCGTCCGTCGCGCGCCCCTTACGTCCGTTGTCGTTATTAACCAGCGTCTTGCCCTGCACGGCCAAGAACTGCTCGAAGAACCAGCTATGCAGCGGCCAGGTGATACCGGTGACCTTGCTGCTCTTATCTGACAAAATTTTGCTGTAGGCCTCGATCTCAGCGAACGTCTCGGGTGGACGCTTCAGGCCCGCGCGCTGGTAGGCGTCGACGTTGTAGTAGAGAATCGGGTTCGAGGTCGCAAACGGTAGCGAGTACAGCTTGCCGTTAATGTCGTAGTAACGGCGTATCGCCGGCAGCATTTCCTTTAGCGGAAACTCGGCGTCGGCACCGATCAGATCCGCCAGCGGCGTTATCGCGCCGGAGTCCACCATCACCTGCGTGCCGATGTCGGTGATCTGCACGATGTGCGGACCTTTCTTGGCCAGCAACGACGTGCGCAGTTTATTCAAACCTTCTTCGTACGTGCCTACGTACTGCGGCACCACTTCGACGCCGGCAGCGGCGTTCTTGGCGTTGAAGTCGCGTACGATGCCGTTCAGCAGCTTGCCCTTGTCGCCCGACATCGAGTGCCAGAACTGCAACTTGGTGGCCGCCAAAGTCGGAGCGCTAAAGAGAACCAACGCGATTACGAAAAATAGGGGTTTCATCGTTTCCTCACTTCATTCCGGACATGGTGATACCACGCACAAAATGTTTTTGGGTAGCTACGAACAAAACTACGGTCGGCGCGATCAGCAGCGTGGTGGCCGCCATTACGACGCCCCAGCTCATCGACTCATTCTGCGATCGAAACATGCCGAGGCCAATCTGAGCGGTCTGCATCTCGGTGGACTGCGTGACGACCAGGGGCCACAGGTACTGATTCCAACTATTCACGAAGGAGTATAGCGCGAAGGCCAAAATGGCCGGCATCGCGAGCGGAACCATGATCTGAAATAGAAACCGTAAACGCGAACAACCGTCGATTAGTGCCGCTTCCTCCAGCTCCTTAGGAACCGTACGGAAGAATTGGTAGAGCAGAAACACGCCGAACCCGGATGCCGCGTAGGGGGCGATTAGACCGCGGTAGGTGTTTAGCCAGTCCCACGACGCCATCGTGAAGTAGTTGGGAATGATCACCACTTCGCCGGGCACGAACATCGTCATCAGGATGAAGCCCAAGACCCATTCCTTCTTCGGGAAATCGATGCGCGCCAGCGCGTAGGCCGCCAAGATCGACGTCACGACCTGTACCAGCATCATCACGGTCGATACGATCACGGAGTTCAGCAAAAAGCGCGTGAGCGGGGCCATTTCGAGGGCCGCGCGGTAGTTGGTGAAGTTAAGCGCCTCGGGCAAGAGCTTCGGGGGATACTGAATTGCTTCGCCGCCCACTTTGAACGACATGCACACCAAATAAAAGATCGGCGCGAAGTGCAGTAGCGCGGGGATGCACAGTAGCAACGTGGCAAGCGTGCGCAGACGATTCTCGCGGAGGGACCAGAACGTTTTCTTAGTTTCACCCATAGTGCACCCGCTTCTTGGCGACTTTGAACTGCAACACCGTGGCGCCCATCAGAATCACGAACAGGATCACTGCCTGCGCCGATGCGTAGCCGGTGCGGAAGTTTACGAATGCGTCTTGGTACAGTTGGTAAACCAAAGTGGTCGTCTCCCCCGCGGGGCCGCCGCCCGTAAGGATATGAATCTGTCCGAAGACTTGAAATGAGTTGATCAGCGACACCACGGTCACGAACAACATCGTGGGGGAGATGAGCGGCAGCGTGATCGAAACCAGACGCCGCCACGAGCTCGCGCCGTCGATCCAGGCCGCTTCGTTTACGTCTTTGGGAATCGACGCGAGCCCCGCCATAAAGAAAATAACGTTGAAGCCGATCTCTTTCCACACCGTTACCAGAGCTACCGAGTAGATCGCCCAGCGCGGATCCGCTAGCCAGTTGGGGCCGGAAATACCGATCGTATCCAACATGTAGTTGAGGTAACCCGCGGTCGGGTTGAATAAAAAGATCCACAGCATCGCCGCCATTGCGGAGGAGATGGCCACCGGCAAAAGAAACAGCGTGCGCCACAGCCCCTGCAAATAGGGATTGGCGTCGA
>JAYUBV010000339.1:0-17259 GCA_043740655.1 Pseudomonadota bacterium
AACGACCGGCTGTTTGCACTACATTCCGCACGCCTACGATCGGACTTTTGGGCACGAGGTGGTGGGTGGGGATCCGCTAAGCCCCGATCGCATGCTGAAGGCCATCGGGTTCAACGATCAAAAACGCATCGCCGTTCCCTTGCGCGCCGGCGACTGTGTCATGCACCTGAGTGGCACTTTGCATTGCTCAGACGGCAACTTCTCTGCCTCGCAAAAGCGCGACGCATTCATCTTCAATATTAAGCCCACGTGGTTGGAAACGGCTCTTTTCTCGTTGCGAAGTAGACTCCAGAAAAGCCATTAAAGCTTTTTCTGATCGGCCAGCGTAACCCAGGCCTCGCAGGTGCGAGTGCCGTCTTCGCGTTGGGTGATCCTTCCCTTTTCGTCCACGAAGAGGGTGACCGGAGTGGAGGATACGCCATCGACCATCTCCACGAACTTCGGCGTGCTTTCCAGTGCGGGGAAACTCAAGTTGAGGCGCTTGGCCTCTTTGCCCAGCTCCTTGGGCTCGCCGATTCCGACCGCCACTACCTGCACCGCCGATTTTTTTTCCTTCATGCAGTTTAGCGCCCGCAGCTGCTCGCGGCAGGGTGGGCAGTCGTTTTGGAAGAATACGACGAGGAATTTCTTTCCTTTGAGCGATTCGAAATCAAAACGTTGGAACTTCACTAAGTTGAACAGCTTGGCGTCATGGAGCGACACCGAGTGGGCAAAGATCGTAAACGACGCCAGCAATAGCGTTAAGGCAATCAGTTGAGTTCGTAACGAATGGGTACGGATAGCTTCCACGGAACGGCTCCTAATTCGGGAGGAAGGGGTTTGAAGAGGCCGGCAGTTCTTACCAGGGTGAGGGCGGCCTGGTTAAGCCGTTCGTGGGCGGAGGCCGCCGTAATCGCGATGTGATCGATCCTGCCGTCACTCTGGATCTCGAAACCTACGAGCACTTCGCCGGTCTGCCCCAACTCGCGGGCCTGCGTTGGGTAACGCTTCCGCTGATCGAAAAATACTTTTAGCTCGTACAGGTAACGTTGCCGGGTCGATGCGACGATACCGTTCGGATCTCCCATCACGCCTTCCGTGGCCCCGTGGCTGGCGTTGCCCAAACGACCTCCGCCTTCGGCACCTTCTTCGGGAACCGCTTTAGCGATCGCCGGCTTGGCTTTTTTCTTTTTCTTAGCCGGCAACGCCACGTCGGAGGGGAGGGAGTAGTCCACGTCGATCTCGGAGATCATCGGTGCCCCTGCGCCCGGCACCCCCGCACGTTCGACGAGAATGCCGATGGGATTCGTACTCTCCTTCAGCGCAAAGCCGGCTGCGGTAAAGACGAGGATTCCCGCGTGCAAAAGTAGGCTGACCGCAAATGGGCCGGTTAAGCCGAGATCGGCCGCCGACGGCAATTTGAAGGGTAACCCCGGTAGCCTCAGTGAGACCTCGGCCGACGAGGTTAACTCAGAACTTAGCTTGCATTCCGGCATAGATTTGACGCCCCCGCAATGGACCCCAGATGTGGGTCACGTTCAAGTTACCGGTCGCATCGAAGAAGAGCGGCGACTCCGTTTTCGCCTGGGTGTAGTCGAAGAGATTTTTCACGCCCATATAGAAGTTGATCTCTTTGCTAACCTTCTTGGCGACGCGCACATCAAACGTCACGTAGGCCGGAGCGGCCGTTCCCTTGGGGGCCGACGGTGCCCCGGCGGTGAAAATGTTGTAGCGGTTGCCATAGTTATACGGGGCTAGATCTCTTCCGCCGATTAAGTTCATCGTCAGGTTCGCCTCCCATCCGGCCAGGTCGAAGTCGGCGAGGAACCGTACACGATCTTCAATGGAGGCAATCGGCAGTAGCGATTTGTACCGCGACGAATAGAAAAAATGTTCGTAGCTAGCGCCCAGCTGCAAGTTCGGCAGAACCTGGTGGCTAACTAAAGCATCCACCGCGGAGGCCGACGAAAAGCCGGGGTCGTTCCGAAGGGTCGGACGCGGGCCGGAAAGGTCGATGTAGGCCAGGTTATTCACCCCGGTCCAAGCACCCGAAAGCGTGGCCGCCGTCTTTTTGTTATCGTACGCCAGCGAGTAGACCGCGGAATTCGAAGATTCCACCTTGCTGATCTGCACTTCGAAACCATTGTTCAAAATGCCGTGCTCGGACTCAAAGAACGTCAACGGCGCGCGGTAACCCATTCCGTACGAGAGGCGCGAGGTCAGCTCGGGCGTGTGAATCCACTTGGCGTGCACGCGTGGTACCACGACGACGCGTTTGATTTGCTTCTCCGTGCCGATGCTGGTCCAGTGGACCTCGATGTAGTTGAGGCGCCCCGCCGCGGAAATCTCGATGTTGTCCGTCGGCGTCCAGGTGTCCTGCAGATATCCACCCGGCGAGAAGTAATCGAAGTTGTCCTTAGCGACTCCGAGAATTGTATAGTAGCGGTGGCTACGGGAGTGCAACTGCTCTAAACGAATGTCGCTCCCCAAGGTGACCAAATGCTCGGGGAAGAGCTGGTGGTTTAGCCGTAGATCACCGAACAAAATATCGTTCGTGTGGGCGTAGTCATTGCCTTCGTAGAGTGAATCCTGCTTCTGCTGGGCCAGGCTGAAGGTAGACGTCACCGTGGTGTCATTCCCGATGAGCTGGGTCACACGCCCGGCCCCCTCGATACGATCGAGCTCTACCGTTTCGTTGACCGTCTGCGGGCTGCCCGTGAACTTGCGGCGTACGTCGCCACCGTCGAACGAAAGTGGCCCGGTCTGAATGGCGGTTCCAAAAACATCTCCGCCCATCGTTCCGCCGTAGGTACTCGCTTTCAACGCGGACAAACGCAAATCGAGGTTCGTCGTGGAGCCCAAGTCGTCCGACAAGCGAACGAGTAAGGCGTAGTTGCCGCGGCGGGGGGATTCGTTCACGCCGTTACCGTCACTGTCCCACTGGCCCTGCATATTGTGCTGGGCGGAAATGGTGGCGCGCTGGGTGCCGTCTTTGCTGACCGACGTTCCCACAAGGGACATCGTGCGGTACTGGGCGTTGCCGCCCGCGATGTCGACCAGCAGGCTATTGTCGGTGGCCTTCTTGGTGATGATGTTGATCACGCCGCCGATGGCCTCCGGAGCGATGAGCGAGGCGCCGGCTCCGCGGGCGATCTCGATACGGGCCACGCCGGAGGTCACCATGGCGTCGAAACCGTAGTAGCTCGATACGGTCGAGCTGAGTGGGATGTCGTCCATCAGCACGGTCGTGTACTCGCCCTTCAACCCGTTAATTTGAACGCGCTTGATGCCGCAAATGGAGCATCCGTTCTGGGCGTCGATGCCCGGCTCGTTTTCGATGGCCTCGGCGATGGTCTTAGCGGCCTTGCGCTCGATGGTCTTGGCGGTCACGACTTCGGTCTTTTGGATCGAATCTTTAAGTACGCCGGTGCGCTGGGCCTTTTCTTGAACGTCCTGCACGACGACTGTCTCAAGCTTGTCGGCCGCCATGGCGGATAGCGAGACCAGGAGTACTAGGCATAGGGAGAACTTCATGGGTTTAACTACCTTAGGCGACGACGGGCTTGGACAAATTGAGAATAGTTCTCAATATCAGGTAGGAAATACGGTTTCGCGGACCGAAAATCAAGAAAAAATTATAGGTCGGGAATCGGGTCAACGGACGTTGTGAAGGGCCTTTAACCTCTGCACGAGGTTAAGCAGCTGGTCCTTGGGGATTTCGGCCGGCTGGGCCGAGAGAAACGCTTGGAGTTCAACCGCTAGGCTACGTAGGTCTTCGGCAGCCTTTTCTACGGAGTTGGAACGTTCCACCGATTTATCAAAGCCAAGCTTCACCTTTCTTAATGGCGATCTCTTGCTGCCATTCCGGTAGGCTCTCTGCCCCAGCGAGTACCGAGGATCGTTTTGCCGAAGCTAGGTCCCGATGTTGACCCAGCTGGTGCGCCATCGAATGTTGGATTAACAGCCCTTCGCTATGGAGATCGGTACCCTGGCTAAATCCCGGGCGATTTTTGTGGGCGCTCTGCTATACTTTTTAAATCCGTTCGATTGATTCCTGACGCCATACCCGCGGTAGGTTTTTTGGATGATGTAGCCGTTCTTTCCCTGGCCGTTGGACGCATTTCGAAGGAACAAGCCAAGTTCCGTAAAAGAAAGACCCCTAAGACACTACAACTGCGGTTATAGGGCGTAAGAAGACCGGCCATTTCGTTTGCCGCCTTGCGACCAACATCGCTTATCTCTGGAGAAAATTGCGTGAAGAAGAAACTATTTCCAATAGCCCTGGCTTTAACCCCGATTGCGCTGGCCATCTTCATCTACGGTTGTGGATCCTCCGATGTTAACGACATTTCCGGAGATCACCCGGCCACCACGGTGGCCGCGGCGGTAGGCGGGGCCATTGCGGGTGTCGACGGCGGTGGAGCCACCACTTACTACGAGGTGAGGAAAAATTACCGCCTTTTGGAGCTGGGAAAGGACTATTTTGGAATTCCCGAGGCCGAGGCCGCGGCATGCGGCCTGGCTAATGAGACCTGTACCGCGGGCGTGGTTACGGTCGTTTACAATGGCTGTACGTCCAAGAATGGCCGAACCACATTTACCGGCGGGTACACTTTAACGCTGGGCGGTGCGGTGACGGCTTGTCCCGGTTCCGGCTTTTGGGTCAATTTTTTTACGACTCCCGGCGCGACTCTGTTTAAAACCTTTAGCGCAAATACGAGCCATTCCAACGTGGACGGTGTTTCGGTGACCGCGAACAATACCAATCCCACCGGCTGGGATACCGCCGTGACCTTGACGAAGAACACGACTTACTCGGCCTTTGGACTTCTTCGCACTAGCGTGTCCAAGTCGACGACCGGTAGCGTGACCACGTCTAACCAGACCTTATTTCAGTCTGGCGTACAGCACGTGGCGAGCGGAAAGAAAAAGGGCGTTGCCGCGACCTTGTGGGATCACACCATTTCGATGGCGGGAGCGGGTCTAAACGTGACTCACACTTACGATAAAACTGCTGGAACCGATACCAAAGTGGTAAGCAGCGCGGATCCTTCTTCAGTCGTAATCGTTCAGCACAACTTAGCCAAATGGACCGGACGGGCTACCATGACTAACGTGACCTACGTTCACGGTACGGACAAGTATTGCGGCTGTTACCCGATTTCCGGAACCATAAACGCGGTGCACAGCGGAAGCAAAACATCCGCCGAGCAGCTGAAGTTTACGTACGCCACGACCAACGTTTGTGGCTCGTACGATATTCAAACCTGCTCCGACAACACCTGCGCGACCCTCACGGGAACGGTGACCAGCGGCGTGTTGAATCACTGCCTGTAATTAGTTTGTGTCGGGAAACGCTCCGCGGTCCCGCACAAACTATCCTGAGCCTTAGGCGAAGGATCTCGTTGAACTGGCAGAGGTTTGGCCGAAGCCTCAACGGCCTTAAAAGTAGAAACGGGTTACCCCTTGTGGGGGTAACCCGTTTTTAATGGTGGACCGGATGGGGATCGAACCCACGACCTCCGCAATGCCATTGCGGCGCTCTCCCAGCTGAGCTACCAGCCCACATCTTCAATCAATCGACTGAGAACCAAATCGTTTAACAGTTCCCTTAGACGCTGGCAATCATTGGGATGGAGCCGCTCTCAGCGGGGAGCCGGGGGCAGGTAATCGGCCTTTTTTACGGCGAAATAGACGCTGCCGCCGCCGTGGCCCCAGGGGGCGGGGTCAATGAAACGGTCGATTTCCTTCATGCCGGCCTTGGCCAGAACCTTTTGGGACCCCCCGCGGGAGGCTAATCGCGGTTTGGACCAGCTTGGAGGCAACCTCGGTGGCGACCCCTTTGCCCCAGACTTTTTTCACCGCGTCGAAGTCGCTCATATCGACCGTGCGCAGGCTGAAACGTGAGGTTTTAATCTCGGTGCCGGCAACCGGGGCGCTTTCGAGGACACGCTCCATCGACTCGAGGCCGCGGCCGACCCGTTCAAAACCGTAGCCGGGTCCATGGTGGCGGGCGCCTTCCAGAATCTGTCGGAGGCGCCCGCTCTCGGCGCGGACGTTCGGTGAGAAAATGGAAACGAGAATGACGGCAAGCAGGGAGGCAAATTTATTCATGAGTGTCTCCACGAGAAGTATAAACTACCCACTGGTGAAAATTTCCGCCAAAGCGAGCCCCAAATATGTCGTTGGCCTCTTGGCGCTGCTTTGGTCGGTTTGTTTCATTTCCGATATCGCTTTCCGCCACCCGGACGGGCGAATCTTCTTTTGGCTGTTCGACGATGCGCTAATTTCGATGCGTTACGCGTGGAACTGGGCGCACGGCAACGGGTTGGTGTGGAACGCCGGAGAGCGCATTGAGGGGTACACCAACTTTTTAATGGTGGCGTTGATGACGCCAATCCATTGGATTCTGCCGCTGCGGTTCGCGCCGCTCGCGGTGCAGATCTTAAATCTCGGTTTCGGCATTGCGGTGGCGACGCAACTATGTGGACTGGTCGAGGATTCGGAAACGCCGGTCGAGGAGCGGGAGAAGGTAAAGACGTCGGCGCTGTTTCTACTGCTGTCGTACTACCCATTTCTCTATTGGACGTTGCTCGGGATGGAACCGGTTCTGATAACTTTGTTCTTTCTGCTTATCGTGCGCAATGGGATGAAACCGGAGCAGACGCGGACTCGCCGAGACGATCTCCGGCTGGCGGGGTTCCAGATCCTAGCGTGGCTTTGCCGACCCGACAGCATTCTGTTTTCCGTTCCGCTATGGTTGGCCGTGGTCTACGCGCGCCAACGTAAGGTAGATTTCCGGCGCGCAGGTTTGGTGCTGGGGCTGTTGGTGGGGGCGGTGGCGCTTCATACCGGAGTGCGAAAAATTTATTACGGCGATTGGGTGCCTAACACATTTTACCTAAAGGCGTCGGGGCTTACCCTTTCCGAAAAACTTCACAATGGGTTTCTCTTCCTGCGTCCGTTTTTCGCCCAGGTGATTCCGTTAGCGGGGTTGGCGGTGGCGGCTTTAGTAAAGGGGCCGGGGCGCCGATTCGCGGTTCCGGGATTGGGGTTGCTCGCCATCGTGCTGGGGTACCAATTGTCGATCGGCGGGGACACGTTTTTGGACCTGTGGCGCTTCATGGTTCCGGCGATGCCGTTACTGATGTTGTCCGCCTCGATCTTTCTCACCCGCTTCATCGCCGAAAAAGTTTCCGCGGAGGCCCGTACCGTGACGCTCGCGGTGGCGGTGGTGACGACGGCGGTGTGGCTAAACGCTACTTTTCTACCGTGGTGGACGGACCTAAAAGAAACGCCCGGCCGAAAGGTGACGCATCAATTTATCTATATCGCTTTGGCTTTAGACGACATTTTGAAACCCGGGGCTTCGGTCGGAGTCTTTAGCGCGGGGACGATTCCGTATTACCTTCCCCATTTACGCGCGATTGATTTTTTGGGGAAGAGCGATCGCACGATCGCTAGGTCGCGTCCGCATTTGTACCCGATCAAGGGCCTGCTTACGCTGCCGGGTCACAATAAGTACGATCTGAAATATTCTATTCTGCAGTTGAAGCCCACCTACGTGGAGCACGTCCGTTGGTTCGACGACGACGTTACCCTTCCCGCCAAGACCCTCTATCAATACGAACTGCACCGGGGAGTGGGGTTGATTCTGCTACGGGAATCCCCCTACGTTGATCTGACCCGGCTACGTTCGTCCAGTAAGTAAGCGAATCACACAATGTGCCGCCCCCCTTTAGGCTCAAAAAACTAAGAGAATACGGGCATTTCACGGCCTCAGTCGTGCAATCTATTAGATCGCATCCTTTTGGCATGGTTGAGGGCTTTCATGATTCGCAAGGTCGCCATTCTTATTCTTACCGGGATATGTGTAATTTCGAGCGCGGATCCCGAAAGTACGTCGCAGGCGGCTCAAGGTGATCTCCGTAAGGTCGTGCACATTACCAACCAAGACGTCAACGAAGCCACCCAGCTAATCAAAGGTCGCGATGCGACCGAAGACGAGATTCGGCGCAGCAAAGATTTCTTGAGGAATAATTCGCTTCCTTCGAGCTTCAAGGAGCGGAAGGTGTTGGTTGAGAAGCTAATCGAAACAACCTTTCAAGAAGATTCCGTAACGAACAAAGATCGAAGTAAGGTAATGCGTCTGCTCTATCGGAAGGAACGCGAGGCCCAGGAACAGCGTGCGGCTAACGGCGTCGCGGATCGAGACAAGCCGGCGAAACGCGACAACGACGACGGTAAGCAAGTTAAAGAGACCAGTAAGTCTGTTGCCGAAGCCAACAACAAAGCCTTGAATGAAAACGCTCAGCGGATTCCCAACACCTTTCTGAATGACACGTCTTTGAATGCGCAGGAAATTGCTGAAATAGCTCAAATCGTTCGTCCCCCTGCCGCTTCGGACTCTGGTCCGGCTGCTGCCCCCCAAACCGCGCCCGCCGCGCAAGCCGCCGCGCCGGTCGATGAGGAACCCGTTCAGCAACAGGTCGCTACCCGCGGGGGACACTCCGGTCCCGCACCGGCCGTGGTGCCGCTGATTTTGCCCGATCCGATCGTGATGTTGCCCGGTAGCCCGGCGGTTGCTCCGCTTTCGTCCGTAACGAACTTCAATCCGGCCGGACTAAAATCAAATTTGGAAAAGATTTTGGAAGACCGCGTTCGCACCGGTGAAATTTCGCCCGAACAAGGCAAACAGGTGATGAAAGACGTTCTCAACGACTTCGAAGGCGATCGGGGCTCCAAGGAAACGAAATTACCCCGTACGGCCCAGACCGATGCGGCGAAAACTACACCGGAGGCAATTCCGGGTGGGGTTCCCGTAAGCGAACCCGTTGGGGTGAAGAAAGATTCCTTATTGAAGCCGCAAGGGATTACCGTTTTTGGGAACTCCGGGGAAAGCGCAACCACGACGATTCCGTTGGCCGGGGCGAACTCCGACCTAGTCGCCAACGAGATGTCGAAAATTTTAACCGATTTTGGAAAGCTGAGCCTCGAGCCGGATGGCGGTAAAGGGAAAAAGCTGGGTGATGGCGCGACCGGAAAATCCGGCGGTATGGTCGGCGTGATGAGCGCCTCGGGTGGAGGACCCATTGCACCTTCCGACAATTCCGGTAACACTCCCGCGATCGTCACGAAGAGCGGCGGCACTTTAGTGCTGGCCGCCAAAGAATCCGCGGCGGCGCCGGTACCGGCGGCGGCGTCCAAAGGCTGGCTTAACGATTTGATTTCGAAATATTTGACCGGCAAGGGGAAGGGATTTCGGGCGCTAGCCTCCCCAATGAAGAGCGGTAGCGGACTACCCGAAGGGTCTTTGTCGCCCAAGGAGCAAGCTGCGGCCATTTTCGTACCGGACGAATTGGGAATCGTCGAAGCCTCGCCGGTCGCCCCGGCCGACGCGTCCGACGATGCGAAATGGTTTCTTTGGATTGGTGGCGCGGCCTTAAGCCTAAGCGCCTACTGGGCGATGCGCCGCCGTAACGAAGAATCCACCGAGTCGGACGACGAACGGCAAGCTAGTTAATTGGCCGAAACCCACCTCTGAAAAAAGATTCGCGGTGCGCCGGTGGCGTCTTTCTCGCCCACGATCTGTACCGTCGTTGGGCTAACGAGCAACAATCCCAGATTCTGCGATGGTCCGCGCGCGTAGTTCACGTACCAGCTCGTCAGGTCGTATTTAAGCCGCACGCCGTCCTTGGTGGGGGAGACGCAGTCTGCCGGTTGGTAATCGCCACCTTCTTTAGTCCACACGCCCGACGCGCCGAAGGGGTGGGCGCGTTGCCACGTGGCGTGCAGCGTCCAGTTGCGCGTGACGGGGCAGAGCTGCAGGCGCGACAAATCCTCGGTGGTGTCCTTCACGAGCGAGATCTGAAACTCCACCTTCTTGCCGTTGTCCGTAGAAATCGATTTAAAATAGTCTTTCAACGTTTCGTAGCGGAGCAGAAGCTGTTGATTGTCGTTAATCGTGTAAATTAATTGCGAGTAAGTGTTCGCCTCGTACATGTTGCCGACGCCCCGCACGAGTAACTTAATCTCTTGAACGGGAAATTCGAGCGTCGTGGTTACCGGATCGGTCTTATCTTTGAAGTACGGGGCGCAGCCGCCGAACATCATTGCTAATGATAATAAGAGTATTCTCATTAAAAGCTCACCGCCACCGAAGCACCCACGCTGCCCAGAGCGGCTCCGGTTTGAAGAATGTTACCCAGGTAGTCGAAGTTTACGTCGCGATCGGTGCTCAGGATATGGCGGCCGAAGATCGACACGGTGACTTCGTCAAAACGAATTGAGGCCTCGGGACCAATCGAGACAAGCTTAAAGCGTCCGGTGTCCTGATTGAAGTTGCGGCCGCTGATGATGAAATGATCCACGACGAACAGATCGATGAATCCGCCGATTTCTACCGTGTTGGAACGGTAACCCGTGCGGATCTTGGCGTTCACGCTCGTGCCGTAATCGTAAGTTAGATATTCGCCTCCGCCGCGGAAGGTCGACGGGAAATTGTAAGCGACGATGCCCGGCGCGGTGACGCTTAAAAAATTCTCCACGTAGAAACGTTCGATCGTCTTGCGCATTGAAATGCCGGCGGTGAAAACATCGCGGCCGACGGGCGACGTCGCCTTCTCTTTCGCGGAGAGCAGATTCACGGAGGCCTGCGCAAAGATGCCGATTTCAAAGTCACGAATCGACCAGGCGCGTAGGCGGGCGGCGATACCGAGCGGCCCCATCTGCAGTCCGCTGGCGGGACCTTCGAGTGCGGACATCTGCAGCCCCATTCCGAACGGGGTATCGACCCCACCGAAAGGATAGAGGTCGCTATGGATCACGTGAAGCCGATTCACCGAGCTAAACGTCGAAGCTCCTCCCTGCCAAAATTGCGACAGGCTGTACCCGACGCTCGAAGGACGCGACATCCGCTCGTGGCCAAGTCCCGAAATTGAAGGCAGGCTGGAACCGTAACCGCCCAGGGACGGGCTTGAGTAGCGTATGTCATTTTCGCGAACTAGCCGTTGGGTAATTTCCTTCACGCTGTCGTGGCTGGCCTGGGGACTGGTGAGGGCCAATGTGATTTCGGAAACCACGTTCTCGTCCTGCCGGTAGTCCGCGGGCAGGGCGCGGTGCAATCCTTCGTGGATGTGTAGGGCCACGAGTTGAGCCTCTTCGAGCTTTAGCGAAATGGGGAAGAAGCGCGTGGAGGCGTATGGCTGGGCTAGGGTGCGGGCGAAAACCTTTCCCGAAACGTCGCTGTGGAAGTTAGAGCGATCGGAAACCAGCGATGAGACCACGTTCTCTTTAGCGATGAACAGCGGGCTGTGTTGCACTTCGGGGACGAGGTTGCCCAGGCCGGGAATTCCCACCACGTTTAATTTTTCTAAAAGGGTGACCGCTTTGTCTCGGGCAGTGACGACCAGTCCCGTTTCGATCTTCGTGACCCCTTCGAGATCGCTTCCGTCGTCGCCGTTCCCTACGATGACGTAACCCTCCGCGTACGCGGTGAGGGAAACCGTGGCGAGCAGGCCAAATAGGCTCAGCGCCATCTTCAAGGCTTGGAAAAAGTTTTTAAGAGTCATGTTCTCTCCCTGACGACATTTTGAAGGCCGCAAACTCTACGTGAAAAACTTCCAACTTATTCTTTCCTGACGAATAGCGTTCGCCCATCTGCTGCATGAAGTTTGCGATCTCTTTTTTGAGTAACGGCAAAAGATCGGGGTTCATCGCGAGCGTCAGCCCGGTAAATTCACGCTCGGCGGGCGGTTGCACTTCCAATGCCTGCCCCGCTTTTTCTAAAATCTGTTGGTGGTACTCACGCACCGTTTCCGAAGGGATGCCTTCGTTGAAAGAGACGGCGTCATGGCGAACGTTGTACCCCTTCGCGGCGGGAACGAGCACACCCACGCGTTTGAGCTTATCGATACCGATGCGCACTTCGGGCTCGGTGACGACCAGCCTTTTGGCGATCCACTTATTGTCCCAACGAAAGTCATCGGTGGAAACTAATGCAAGCAAGGCCCAGCAGAACCAATCGCTGGCCATGTCGAAGAGGCGGCTCGGCAGCGGTTCGGGTCCGCCCGAGGCGACGTCGGCCGTTGCGGGTGAACGTTCCTGCTCGGCCAATCGAATCAAGTAGTGACGTTCGCCGGCACTTAACCCTAACGTATCGGCGATGTGCCGGGCGGTTCGCGGAGTGACCGGTCGCAGCCCGCGCAAAATCTCGGAAACTTCGCCGGGGCTCAGCTTAAGGTGACGCGCCAAAGCCCGCTGGGAATAACGGGGGTTGTTCCGCTTTCGCCGCAAATAGAGAGCCTCTAAGAACTCTCTGCAGGTTTCGCTCTGGATCACCATGATCCACTTATCGCAAATCGGCGGGCTGGAATCCAGGATTTTTGGATCAATCCGATCCAAAGATTGGATCACTCAATGCGCCGAGCGGAATTCGTGCTGAACTCTAGACTTGGTGCCCCAATCCGTGTAACACAGCAGTTCTTTTGGTTCTTTTGAATTTCGCAAGGGCACCAGTAGCTCAGTTGGATAGAGTATCAGACTACGAATCTGAGGGTCCCAGGTTCGAATCCTGGCTGGTGCGCCATCTTCGTTAAAGGGGAGTTGCTTCGAGCAACTCCCCTTTTTTATTTCGTTTTCAGCCTGGATGAGAAGCGTAGGCGGTGGCAAATCCGACCGATCAGGGAGGATTTGGCATTCGAACACCAATTTATTGGTGTTCGAAAGACGGAGGGGGGCCTGCGCAGCGGAGGGTCCGCCATAGCGGAACCGCAGCGTAGTAGGCGAATCCTGGCTGGTGCGCCATCTTCGTTAAAGGGGAGTTGCTTCGAGCAACTCCCCTTTTTTATGCTTCACGGCGCTTAAGGTAGCTGATTTACTGCGTTCTCAATGACCTCAGCGAATGCGCAACCCAACACGGATGTCTTGATCATTGGTGCCGGCCCGGCCGGTTTGACCGCGGCCTACCTGCTTTCCAAGCGGAAGGTGAAAGTCACCGTGCTCGAGGCCGATCCGCAGTACGTGGGCGGCATCTCCCGTACGGTGAATTATAAAGGCTACCTGTTCGATATTGGCGGCCACCGATTTTTTTCCAAGTCGCAAGAGGTCGAGAACCTCTGGAGCGAGCTCCTACCTTACGACATGCTCGATCGCCCGCGCTCGAGCCGCATCTATTACAACCGCAAATTTTTCGCCTATCCGATCAAAGCCTTCGATGCGCTTTTTAAGATGAACTTCTTCGAATCGGTGATGTGCGTGCTGTCGTACGGAAAGACCAAGTTTTTTCCGGTGAAGAATCCGACCAATGTCGAAGACTGGGTATCAAACCAGTTCGGCTTTCGCCTCTATTCGATCTTTTTTAAGACCTACACCGAGAAGGTGTGGGGGATGAGCTGTCGCGAGATCTCGGCCGATTGGGCGGCGCAACGGATCAAGGGGCTCTCGCTGAGCAGTGCGATTTGGAATGCGATCGTTCCTCAACGTAAGCCGAAAGATCGCAAACAGATCATCAAGACGTTGATCGATTCGTTCCGTTATCCGCGCAAGGGTCCCGGCATGATGTGGGAGGCGGCCGCCAAGAAAACGGTCGAACTTGGCGGCACCGTGCTGATGAACAGCAAGTACGAAGGCATGACCCACCATCCGGACAAGAACCTGTGGGAAGTTCGGTACAACGAAGCGGGAACCCCTAAAACGATTTGGGCCACGCAAGTGGTGTCGTCGGCCCCGTTGCGCGAGCTGGTGAATAGCGTTTCGCCGAAACTCGCAAGCCGTCCGCACGCGGATGCGCTTAAGTACCGCGACTTTTTGACCGTCTCCTTGATCGTCAAAGACAAGAATATTTTCCACGACAACTGGATCTACATTCACGAACCCAATGTGAAAGTTGGTCGCGTGCAAAATTTCAAATCGTGGTCTCCGGAGCTCGTGCCCGATCCGAATACTAACTGCTACGGCATGGAGTATTTCTGTTTCGAGGGCGACGGTCTGTGGGCGAGTAAGGATTCCGATTTGATCGAGCTCGCCAAAAAAGAGCTGGTGCAGCTTGGGTTAGCCGAGCTGGGTGACGTGCTCGACGGTTGCGTGGTTCGCCAGAAAAAGGCCTACCCCGTTTACGATCACGTTTATCAAGAACACGTCGACGCTATTCGTAAAGAGCTCGATGCTAAGTTTCCTTCGCTCCATGTGGTCGGGCGCAACGGAATGCACAAGTACAACAATCAGGACCACGCGATGATGACGGCCATGCTGACCGTCGAGAACATTATCGGCCACCAGAAAAAGTTCGACGTGTGGCAGGTCAATCAGGACGCCGAGTACCACGAGGCCGGCAAAGCGGGCGACGAAAAGATGAAGGACGGCGGTCGCCTCGTTCCCGTTAAAACGCACTAGTTCGTGAAAAGTATCATCGTATTTCAGCACGTGGCCTGGGAAATTTTGGGCACGTTCCATCCGCTACTGAAGAAGGCAGGCTTCCGTATCCGCTACGTCAATTTCGGACGCGACCCCGAGGCCTCCCCCAAGATCAAAGACTACGACGGCCTAATCGTGCTGGGCGGCCCGATGGGCGTGTACGAGACCGACAAGTATCCACATTTGAAGACGGAGATTGGCTGCGTTAAGGACGCCCTCTCCGCCGATAAGCCGGTGCTGGGTATTTGTTTAGGGGCGCAGATCCTGGCCACCGCGCTGGGGGCGGAAGTGACGCCGAACGGGAAAAAGGAGATTGGCTGGTACGGCCTGGATCTAACGCCCGAAGGGAAAAAGGATCCGGTGCTCGGGGAACTTGGCGCGAGTGAAATTGTTTTCCAGTGGCACGGCGACCGGTTCGAAATTCCCACAGGGGCCGAGCGGTTGGCGAAGTCCGATCTGTGCGACAATCAGGCCTTTCGATACGGAGAAAAAGTCTACGGTTTTCAGTTTCACCTAGAGGTCGACGAGCCCACGGTGAAACGGTGGCTGGAAGTTCCCTCAAATCGCACTGAGATCGAAGCCATGGCAGGCACGGCCCACCTCGACAAAATTCTGACCGACACCTCCCGCTACGTCGTCCGGCAAACCCAATTGAGCGACCGCGCCTTCGGTAAGTACATTTCGCTATTCAGCACCAAGAAGAAGACCACGGTGCTGGGCTCCGGCCACAAATGAGCCCGAAAAAGCAATGCCGTGGTGCCTGATCCAGCTCGAGGGTACCTAAAATTTTGCCGTCCGATGCGGTATAGTACTGCCTATGGAGAATAGACTCGCGTTTTGGTTTGGAATGGCGGGAATTGTGCTGACTCCCTGGCTGGTATCGTGCGGACTATGGGGCGGCGGGCCAGGGATCCGCGTCAAAATCGATCCGCAGCTCATCGGGACGCGGGCGCCTAAATCACGTACCGAATACAGTTGCTACCTCGTGAATGTTTACGGTCCCGGCATTTCCCCAACCGTCGGTCAAAGCTCGATCGGCTACTACGCCCCCGATTGTTTGAAGCTGGGCGTTTCCTCCCGCATGGTTTCGGGCCGCGTGCTGGCCAATAACGGGGTTCAGTTTTCACTTCCCGCAGGCGCCCGGCGCAGGATTCAGGTACTCGGCGCGGTGACGTCTTTAGGGCCGTCGTGCGAGAACAGCGATCTCTCCAAACTATTTTTGAACGAAAAAAAACCGGAGCTTTATGAACTAGCCGCGCGCGAGGTCGATCTCTTCAAGGATACGAAGGTCAGCTTTCTTAAGGGTGATGTAATCGCCAATCCCGAAAATCTGCTGCAGAGATGCAGTTCCTCGAAGACGGAATACAACCCTGCCAACCTTACCGCCGTTCAGATCGTCACGCGAAGCAACTCTTCGCTCGGGGGTCTGCAAAACTTCACTCTTTCTTCATCCGGGGTTTTGACGAAAGTTCAGGATATCGATTTGTCGAATTTTCCCGATAGCGGCCTCGCTACTCGGGACGGCGGCCAAACGATCTACTGGGCCACTACCACCGGGTATGCGGTCCGTTACGCCGTGGTTCAGCCGGGCCTGCTGGTGGACGGCGGGCCTATAGGGGCGGCACCGTATTCGTTCCAATATAAGACGCGGGCGGCGTTTAGTGACGACGGCCACCTATTGTTCTTGGGGCAGGATCAGACCTCAGTAACCCAGCTGATCTATACGTCCACGGTAACGCCCTACACTCCGCCGTTCGTGGGCGGATTCGCCGACATCTCTTTCTTGTGGGTTTGGGGTAAAGAGTTTCACGTCCTATCCAAGCAAGGAGTCCTGCTGAAAAGCTACGCTGCGCTGATTCCCCTTAACTCCCCCGCGTTCAACAATGACCCAGTGCTAGGTGCGACGGGTCTCGAGTTTACTGACTCGGCCGTTGGCGGCGTGGCCGTGCGCGGAAACTCCGGAATTTACGCCGTCATCTACGACACGCCGACCGCGAGTTTTTCCGTCCGATATTACGCCCGCTCGGGGACAAGCCTGATTCCCGCGGGGCCTGGTTTCCCGGTTAATCTCGGAACCAGTCCCGCCCCCGTCCGTCTGGCCCTAGACCCCACCGGAAAGGTCCTTTTCGTGAAGTACGAAACGACCGGCAATTCTTTCATCAAATCGTATTTATTGAAAACTGACGGGTCGATTTCGAACCAGAGTGCGCTCGATTTTCCGGCCCTGGGTTTTCAAGACATGGTGGTGGACCACCGCGGAAAGTACCTCGTCATGGGAGTGACGAACGGCGGTTCGGGGCTCGGGGCCTGTCCGATCTTGGAAAGCGGTCTGCTGGACACCTGTAATTACTACCCCGAAGTCCTGCCGCTAAACCTTCGTGGAGTCCAAAGCTTTCCCATTTTTTAGGCCGAACGCGATACCCGGAACTTTTCCTTGCCAGATATTCGACGAGCGGCGAGATTCCTTGGTTCGCACGTGCGGAGAGGTGGCCGAGTGGCCGAAGGCGGCGGTTTGCTAAATCGTTATACGGGTAACACTGTATCGGAGGTTCGAATCCTCTCCTCTCCGCCATTTCTTTCTAACCGTTTGATTTAATTAAAGTCAGTTTTGGAGAATCGGATTTGGGGGACACTGGGGGACAGGTGGTGTTTTCTGCACCCCTATTCTCCGGCGGATTGGAGTTTCCAACCGTCTGTGTCAGCACCGAATTCAATGCCACCGCAACCTTCCGTTTGTCGTGATCGAGTTCTTCCAGGTAATACTTCTCGGTGATGTTCACTGAGGAGTGATCCAGAAGCTTTGAAGCAGCGTACACATCGCAAGTAAGTTTTCGCGCCAGAGTCCCCGCAGTTTTTCTCAGCACGTGG